>DATLHW010000126.1:0-4156 GCA_035539675.1 Burkholderiales bacterium
TATAGTTCATAACAGGCTCTAGATAACGAACGAAGGAATGTTCACCAAACGACTCCTTTTCCTAACCAACCATCGCCTGCTTTCCATGGTATGGAAACGCGGCTCGGCGTTGGACTGCCAAATCTTCCCGTTGACCAAAGACGGGCGGGTGGAGTTCTCGAAACACGTCGCGCAAATGCCCGAAATCCCCACGTATATTCTTACGGAATTGGTGGAAGAGGATTTTCGTAACGACGTCATACCGCACGTCATTCATCGCGACCGCCGCGCAATTCTGGATCGCAAGCTCAGTCAAATTTATCGCACCACGCACTATCGCCTCGGGATCATTCAAGGACGAGAGCCCGATGGACGTCGGGATGACCGCGTTCTGTATACGGCAATCACAAACCCTGATCTTGTAAGACCCTGGGTCGAACTGCTGGTTGAGCTTGGTGCACCGATTGCAGGCGTTTATTCGGCGCCGTTACTTTCCACGGAATTGCTAAAAGCGCTAAAGCTCTCGGCGGAACATTCGTTACTCGTCAGCCTGGAAACCGGCGGCGGGTTGCGGCAAAGCTATTTCTACCAGAACTCCATTAAATTCAGCCGGCTTACGCCCGTCAATGAAATCCATCGCGACGATCTGCCATTCTTCATTGCGGACGAGGTGGGAAAAACTTGGCAGTACCTGGACAGCCTGCGTTACTTCACCCGCGCCGATACGCTTCATGTTTTCATTCTCGCCCATCCCGATGATCACCCCAGCATTTTGGAGACGGCGCCCCCAATCGCGCAGGTGAAATATGAGCTAATCAATATTCGGGACGCCGCCGCCCGCATCGGCCTGAAAGAGCCGCTTGCGGATTCCGACGCGACGCCGATCTTCATTCAGCTTCTTGGCAGGCGGCAGCCAAGCGGACAATTCGCCAGCCCGGAAGAAACCTATGGAATGCGCGTATGGAAATCACGCGTCGGCCTTTACGCCGCCAGCGCCGTGGTGCTTGGCGCCAGCGTGCTGTGGAGCGGCTACAACATTTACCGGACTTCGGGACAAACGGCAGAAATGCAGCGGCTCGAAGGACAAGCCCAGTTGCTGGCGCAGCAGCACAAAATCGCCGTCGATGCGTTACCGCCTTTTCCTGTCAGTCCATCGGTCATGCGCGACAGCGTCACGCTATACGCCGCCCTCGGCGCCAATAGTCCTTCGCCAACACGTGCATTACAGGACATTAGCCTGGTACTGGACCGTTTCCCGAACGTCCGCGTTCATCAAATCGTTTGGGGACTTGCCAACGACAAAGAAGCAACTCTTGGCTTTGCTCCCGCTGGCGCCGCAGATGGCCCTCTCAAATCCTCTCTGCCCATCGCACTGCAAACGTCCCCGCCCGGAGTGGTCCCAGACACGAGCAATGCAACATTGGGAGACGCTTACCAAATCGCCATCTTGGAAGCGGACATCTATCCGTTCAATGGAGATTATCGAGCCGCGTTACACGACATTGAGCAATTCGAGAATGCGCTGAAAACGCTACCAAGCGTGTCAGTGAAGATTCTGGCCCGTCCAGTTGACCTAACCTCCAACGCGACGCTGACCGGGCGACCGTCAGATTCACCCTTTGCCCCACAGGCGCGTTTTTCCGTGAAACTGACCATGGAACTTCCAAAGGTATGATCCTGGATTCCACAATTAACTGCTTGCCGCCTATTGAGCGAAGCCCGGAATGAAAGAACGAATCCATCGGATGGTTATCGAGTTGCGCTGGCCGCTCGTCGTCCTGGGACTGGCCATCGTTCTGGCCAGCGCGATGATCACCGCAAGCTGGTATATCGAAGAAGATAGAGCCCGGCAACTTCAGCAAGTACAGAACCGCTTACGCGCCGCCCAATTGGCGTTCAACAACATCAAGCGGGAAGAGGCCGACTTCGAAACTTACCGCAACCACTTCGATACACTCGTTAGCCGTGGCGTTTTCGGCGAGGAAAAGCGATTGAACTGGGTCGAATACATGAACAGCTTGAAAACCGTGGGCCAGATTCAGTCGCTGAATTATGAGATAGCATCCCAAAAACCAGTAACAGTCACGACCTTGGCGCAAACAAGCAGCATTGAAGTGCTGATCAGCCGCATCCAGTTAAAGATGGGTTTCAAGCATGAGGAACACCTCGTCCGCACCTTGGACGAATTGCGTCAATCCAATGCCGGGCTTTATCGAGTCGATGCATGCACCGTGAAACGCAAGGACGGCGTTTTGACGCCCCGCGCTGGCGAGAACATCGTGGCCGATTGCAAGTTGCAATGGATCACCATGCGACCGAACGCAAGTAATAAATGATGATCATGCGAAAAACGCTTATTTCATGTTTCGCCGTATTCCTCAGCTTGAGCATGCCGCTAACGACTAGCGCCGAGGAACTGGGAAGACTCTTCTTCACCCCCAAGGAACGCGCAGCGCTGGATCAACCTCCGAAGGCTGTTACCGAAACACCGTCTGAAGAGATAAAACCCAAGCCTACCCCTCGTTCGAAGATGACTGGCTATGTGACGCGAAGTGATGGCCCGGTTACGGTTTGGAAAAATGGGAAGCCGAAATACGATGAAGATGGCGACGAGCTGAAGCCGTCGGCGGTGCAGACTTCGAGGAAGATTACGGTTAAGCGATCAGGGGAACGGTCGGAGAAGAAATGACGGCGCTACACGAGAAGAAAAGGCGATCGAATTCTCGTCAGCAGGGGATGGCGCTGATTGGGATGGCGTTCTTTATTTTTGTGGTGTTGTTGGGGTTTTTGATCAATCAGAAAAGTGGCGCGGATGTTGAGGCTGAGAGGGAACGGGTAACAGCAAGGGCGTTGGCGCAAGCGAAGGAAGCGTTGATTGCTTATGCGAGTGATCGTCCACTTGAGACCGACCCGGGCACAAGACCGGGCGATCTTCTATGTCCAGATATGGATAATGATGGAGAAGCCGAAAGCAATTGCGGCAACGTGGACGGAACCACACAACAGGAAAACCGGTTAGGCCGCCTACCGTGGAAAACATTGAGCATACCGGACCTACGAGACGGCTATGGCGAAAGGCTGTGGTACGCAGTTTCCAATAATTTTAAGAACAGCACCAAACGCCTTCCGTTGAACAGCGATACGCCAGGCACCATTACGCTTCGAAGCAGTAGTGGAGCAATCATGTTCGATGCCAGCACAGAAAATGGCGTTGTGGCCGTTATCATTTCCGCAGGCCCCGCTCTTCAAAGACAAGGCGTCGGCACTGCACAAATGCGAACCTGCGACCGATTGGGCGTTGCCGATTCCGATTGTCTAACTGACGACTCCTGCACCAACCCCGATCCTAGGCATACAAACAAATGCAATTCGCTGAACTACCTTGACGCCTTGAGCGGAGTGGAAGATAACGCGCAGTTCATAGATGGAAGCGGAGTCGATGGTTTCATCAACGGCCCAATCAAAGACGCCAGCGGCAACTTCATTGTTAACGACCGGATACTGCCCATCACGGTCGACAACATCATGCTGCCTGTTGAGAAACGCGTACTTCTCGAAGTACGCGTTTGCTTGAACGCGTACGCAGCGATCACCAGCAATAATAGCCGCTATCCATGGGCATCAGCTTCGTACCCGTCATATTCAGACACCACCAATCAACGCTTCGGTCGCATACCCGATGAGCCATTCAACAACACGAGAACGAGCAGCAGTTCAACGATGAGTGATTTCTGGGCCCCTGGATGCCCATTTTCTTCTAGCTCGAATTGGTGGCACACAAACAACTGGAAGGAAGTCATTTTCTACGGCGTCGCGTCAGCTTTCGAACCAGCCAGTACAGTAGCGACAAGTTGCGGAAGCTGTCTTCAAGTATCCCCTCCGATAGCCGTCAACAAGAAATTTGTAGCTATCGCCGCCGGGCGCAAGCTTTCTGGTCAAAATCGCGCAAGCAACCCGGACAGGGGAACCATTAGCAACTATCTGGAACTACAAAATAGCACGCCAAGCGACAATATTTTTCAGCAAGGCAGCGCCACCACCACCTTTAACGACAAAGTCATGTATTGACCAACGCCATGAACAATCGGCTCACGCAACTCCCGTTTCCGAAACATGGCTTACGCAATATCCAAGTTAAGCAATTCGGCTTCTCGTTGGCCGAACTGGCTATTGTATT
>DATLHW010000127.1:0-5717 GCA_035539675.1 Burkholderiales bacterium
CCTGGGCAACATCGGGCCGCTAGCTGGCAAGCCAGTCATGGAAGGCAAGGCGGTGCTGTTCAAGAAGTTCGCCGGCATCGATGTGTTCGACCTTGAAGTAAACGAACTCGACCCGGACAAATTGGTGGACATCATCGCCGCCCTGGAGCCGACGTTCGGCGGCATTAATCTGGAAGATATCAAAGCGCCGGAATGTTTTTACGTCGAGCGGAAACTGCGCGAACGAATGAAAATTCCGGTCTTTCACGACGATCAACACGGCACCGCGATTATCGTCGGCGCCGCCGTCGTGAATGGCCTGCGCGTGGTAGGAAAGGATATCGGCAAAGCCCGCGTAGTGGCGTCCGGCGCGGGTGCGGCGGCGTTAGCTTGTCTCGACATGCTCGTGGCTCTCGGCATCAAGATGGAGAACATTATTGTCACCGACATCAAGGGTGTGGTTTACAAAGGCCGCGCCGAAGAGATGGATGACAACAAGGCCCGCTATGCCATAGAGACTACGGCCCGCACCCTGGGCGACGTGATCGAGAATGCGGATATTTTCCTGGGTCTTTCCGCTGGGGGCGTGCTCAAACAGGATATGGTCAAACGAATGGCGGCCAAGCCGCTGATTCTGGCGCTCGCCAATCCGACGCCGGAAATTCTGCCGGAAGAAGTGCAAGCAGTGCGCGACGACGCCATCATTGCAACCGGCCGTTCGGACTATCCCAACCAAGTTAATAACGTCCTGTGCTTCCCCTTCATTTTCCGCGGCGCGTTGGATGTCGGCGCGAACACGATCAATGAGGAAATGAAGCTCGCGGCCGTACACGCTATCGCGGATCTCGCCAAGGCCGAACAGTCCGACATCGTGACGATGGCTTACGGCGAACCGGCGCCCTCCTTCGGTCCGAACTACCTGATTCCCAGACCATTCGATCCACGGCTTATCGTGAAAATCGCTCCCGCCGTGGCCAAAGCCGCTATGGAAAGCGGCGTGGCGACCCAACCGATTACGGACTTCGACCTTTACCGGGATCAACTCAATCAATTCGTTTATCACTCCGGCTTGGCTATGAAGCCCATATTCGCTCGGGCCAAACAAGCGCCGAAGCGCATTGTTTACGCTGAGGGAGAGGACGAACGTGTGCTGCGTGCGGTGCAAGGCATTGTCGATGAAAAAATAGCCTTCCCCATACTGGTTGGCCGCCCGGCGGTACTTGAGCGTCGTATCGAACGTTACGGCTTACGCATCAAGCCCGGCGTAGATTTTGAAGTGATCAATCCTGAATTCGACGAGCGCTTTCGCGAGTACTGGCAAGAGTATTACCGTCTAACCGAACGACGCGGGGTATCCCAGCAATACGCCAAGATCGAAATGCGCCGCCGCCATAGTTTGATCGGCGCGATGATGATTCATCGGGGCGAGGCGGACGGCATGATATGCGGAACCTTTGGAACCCATCAGTTGCATCTGCACTATATAGACCAAGTGATCGGCCTGAAGCCCGGCGCGCGCAACTTCTACGCGATGAACATGCTGATGCTTCCCAAGCGCACCGTGTTCATTTGCGATACTTATGTGAACTTCGACCCGACTGCCGAGCAAGTCGCGGAAATGACCGCATTGGCCGCCGAGGAAATCCGTCGGTTCGGCATCGAACCCAAGGTCGCGCTTCTATCGCACTCCAACTTTGGCACTGGCAATAGCCCGTCCGCTCGAAAGATGCGGGAAGCTTTAGGGTTGATTACCAACGCCATGCCGGATCTCGAAGTCGAAGGGGAAATGCACGGCGACGCCGCCCTGTCGAATTCAATTCGGATGGCTGCGTTTCCCAATTCCCGTTTGAAGGGGGAGGCCAACCTTCTCATCATGCCAACGCTGGATGCAGCGAATATTGCTTTTAATTTGCTGAAAACAGCCGCTGGCCAAGGTGTCACGGTCGGCCCAATCCTGCTGGGCTGCGCCAAACCGGTGCATATTCTGTCGTCTACCGCAACGGTGCGGCGCATCATCAACATGACTGCGCTTACGGTGGTCGACGCTCAGTCGCAGCGGTAATGGATCGAGGCGCGCGATTACCGAGGCGTTTAGGCGGTCCACTCACCATTGGGATATGCGCGCCATCCGGCGCCATCAATCCGGAGGCGCTAACCCGCGCGGTGGACTACCTTCAAGCTAAAGGTCATCGCGTCGTCGTGGCGCCGCAAACCTTGCATCAGTGGCGTTATTTCGCTGGTGAAGATAACGAACGCATAGACGCCTTTCACCAAATGCTCGCCGATCCCGCCATCGATGTCTTGATGGCGGCGAGAGGCGGCAGCGGCTGGACCAGGCTTCTCGACAAGCTGGATTTTTCCGCCGTGGCGGCGAGCGATAAAGCGATCGTTGGCTTTAGCGACTTCACCCTTTTCCATCTTGCGGCGTTGGCGAAATGTGACTTGGTTACCTTCGCAGGTCCAATGGCGGCAGTGGATTTCGGCAATGGCAATGTGGGCGAGTTCATGGAAAGCCACTTCTGGCCACTGCTCGCCGCATCGCATCATCAGGTCGATGTTATCGACCAAACGCATCCGTATTCTGCTCAGACTATTGAAGGCGTAATCTGGGGGGGAAATCTTTCCCTCCTGACGCATGTCGTCGGAACGCCCTATCTGCCCCAGATCGACGACGGAATATTATTTGTCGAGGAGGTCGACGAAGAACCTTACGCGGTAGAGCGACTTCTATTTCAGCTTTACCATGCGGGAATCCTGCAGAAACAAAAGGCGCTGATTCTGGCGGACTTTTGTAAGTGCAAACCGACAAGCAAGAGCCGATATCCCTACACCATGGATGAAGTCATCGAATCGCTGCGGGCGCTGCTGCCCATACCGGTGCTTACCGGCTTGCCTTTTGGTCATGTGTGGGAAAAGATCACGATTCCAATCGGCGGACGGGCGTCTTTGAAAATCGGAGACACGGGGTTTCGACTGGAGTTTTCTGCGTATAATTTAGAAAAATAGGTAGCGCAAAGGCCCAGATAAAATTTTCAACAAAAAATTAGAAAATAATTCACCGTGCCTCATTCCGACATCCATAGATCGCGATTAGATACCAGCGTTATCGCCAACGGCCCTGTTCAATCTTTGGTTGAATATCACTGGCATCAAGCTCGATGGGATCGACGGGAGCTAACGCTGCTCCAACGCTTTTTCGTACGAACGCTTCAGACTCACCCCAATATCGAGTGGATCCTGACAAATAGTTTTGCGAGCCTTTCCTCCGTTCCTGCCGGAACCAACGCCCCGGCTTTAATCGCAAAATACCTTTTATCTTCCGGCAGCACTTTATCCGAATCCTCGGCTCTCACCACCCGGCTTGTCGCGCTTTATGGCGGAGGTCCTCCGCACCTACCCGCGTCTTCCATTATCGACTGCATCGGGGTGGCGCTACGTGAGGTCACCCGAATTGCCTTCGACCTGAACGCCAATAGCACGAGGCGATGCTCAAACGTGGTAACGGCGCTACAGAAATTACTCTTCTTTCAGAGCGCCTTGCTGCGAGATCTGTTCTCCAATACCGAAGCGCTTGTCGCCGGCGCCTTCGACGAAACCACCGGCCTCCCGGATTACCGAACGATCCTATCGAGCTTGGAGGCGCTGCTCGTTAACCGCATTGAAGTCCAAAATCCGTTAGCCCTGATGGTCGTGCGCATCGCGGTATCTCATCTCGCCACGGACGCCAGCGCCTATGCGGAAAGTGAAGTCCTATTCGCGCAAGCGGCCGATCGATTAAAGCTTGTATTGCGCGATACTGACATTCTCGGCCGATCAAGCCGGGACGAATTTCTAATTGTTCTACCTCAGGCATCCGGAATCGACCTAGTGGCGCAATCAGCCGCTAATATTGTTGAAGCGCTTAACGAGCCGTTCGATGTAAACGGTAGTCATGCGCTAGTGAAATCCAGCGTGGGAATTTCGCGCTTTCCTGAACACGGACTCGAGGCCGAAACACTGCTGCATCATGCCGAGATCGCACGGGAAGAGGCTCGGCAGTCGAAGCATCACTTCGCTTTGTACAACGAAGAATTCTATCTTCAGAACAGATTACGGCAGTCTCTGGAAGCCATGCTTCGCTCTGCGCTGCAAGAAGATGAACTTGAACTTTATCTACAACCGCAGACCGACCTCAACACAGGAAAAATAGTCGGCGCCGAATCGCTGTTGCGTTGGCGGCTGCCCGAAGCTGGGTTGGTGCCGCCGGCGCAGATCATCGCGGTCGCCGAAGAAAGCGGCCTTATTTCCGCCCTGACCATGTGGATGTTCAACGCAACGCTCCGGTGTTGCGCCGAGTTGGTTAAACTGGGGATTGATATTCATTTCAGCGTCAACGTGACGCCGTCCAATCTCGCCGATCCGGAACTGGCGGATTTTCTGTCTCAAGCGCTTAAGACCTGGGATGTCCCCGCCAACAAACTAATCGTCGAACTTACGGAAAGCGCCATGATCGGCGACAGTGAGGGAACAATCGATACGTTGCATAAGCTCAAAGACATGGGCGTTGCGCTTTCAATCGACGACTTCGGCACCGGCTATTCATCCATGGCTTACCTGAAAAAAATGCCGCTCGACGAATTGAAGGTAGACAGAGTTTTCGTGCATAACATGCTTAGCGCCAGAGACGACGAAAGAATCGTTCGTTCAGTTATCGATTTGGCGCATCACTTCGATCTTAGAGTCGTCGCCGAAGGTGTAGAAGACGTACGTACATTGGATTTTCTGCGAAAAATCGGCTGCGATATCGCACAAGGATTTTTTATCAGCAAACCGTTACCGGTTCCCGATTTCATTGATTGGTGGAATCGGTGCGACGGGAAATTGATTCGAAATTAAACGCGGCAACCTCGCCTACGCAATTCCATTTCCACATTGAACGCGAAAGCGACGCTGACAAAGCGCAGGCTTAATCTGAAATTGGAATAACTCGCGATTCGTTTAGCCGTAGCGTCAAGCATTTCGCCGACCCGCCTGCTTTCATAAACTCCCCTAGCTCCGTCTCAATCAAGGCGAATCCGATTTCGGATAACCGCTGCCTCAAATCTGCGCTCGCTTTGTTGAGAATGACGGTACGACCGATATTCACGGCGTTACAGGCGAAATGCAATGCATCCTCCTCCTCCACCGCAACGCGATGCGATTCGGGGACTCGCTCCGCAATCAAACGTTGAGAGTCTTCGTCGAACCCTGCTGGGTAATACATGAGATAGCCGCCCTCTAGCGGGCAAAAGCAAGTATCCAAATGATAGAAGCGCGAATCGGCAAGCTTGAGCGGAAGCACTTCCATCGACAACCAACGTGAGATGTAACGTTCGGCGTCACGACTGGAGCGATGTCCATACCCCATCCATAACACCGATCGCTCACGATCAAAGAGAGCATCGCCGGCGCCTTCAAAAGGAATGGTGGATGGCAGCTTCAAGACAGCGAAGCCTTGGTCATAGAACCAGCGTTCAAAGTGCACCTCTTCACCTTGTCGCTCGGGGTACAAAAAACGACTGAGAATAAACGTGTCCTCCAGCACTAGACCAGCGTTCGCGGTGAATGGCATATCCGGGAATCCAGGGCGCGCCGGCGCGAATTCAATCTTGGCGTTTTTCGCTATTGCATCGTGAAGAGAATGCCATTGATCATGCGCGCGCGGCAGCGATGTTCCTCGTACATTGCCCTGCATCCACGGATTGATGATGTAAGACACA
>DATLHW010000128.1:0-3696 GCA_035539675.1 Burkholderiales bacterium
TCGGCCCACCGGCGTTATCGTGGCGCGGATGCACGGCGTGGAGACGATACGCGAATTCGTATCGAGCGCCGCCGTGACCCTCGTCCTCGATCTGCCTTTCCTGGCGATTTTCCTCGCCATCATGTTTTACTACAGCGTGACGCTGACGCTGATCTCGCTCGCCGCGCTCGGCCTGATCGTCGGTGCGAGTCTCTTCGTCGCGCCGATCTTCCGCGATAAGTTGAATCAGCAATTCCTGCTCGGCGCGCGCAACCAGGCGTTTCTCACGGAGTACGTTTCCGGCATGGAGACGGTCAAATCGCTGCAAATGGAGCCGCAATTGCGAGGCCGGTTCGGCGATTACATGGCCGCTTATCTGAAGGCCGGATTTGAAACCAAGCAACTCGGCAATACCTACAATGTCGTCGCGAACGGTCTTGAACAGATGATGACGCTGGCGATCCTTTGCGTCGGCGCATGGATGGTGATGACCCGTAACGATTTCAGCATTGGCATGTTGGTCGCCTTCCAGATGTTCGCCGGCAAGCTCTCCCAACCGCTGCTGCGTCTCGTTGGACTGTGGCAGCAATTCCAGCAGGCCGACATCGCCGTGAAGCGTTTGGCGGATGTGATGAACTCGCCGCCGGAGCCGTACTCGGTCGTCCCGGCAAGAGAACATACCGGCGCCGGCCACATCGAGATCAAGAAGCTCGCCTTCCGCTATGGCGAGCATTTGCCCTACCTCTACGAGGATCTCAACCTGACCATCAAGCCCGGACAATCCATCGCCATCATGGGGCCCAGCGGCTGCGGCAAGAGCACGCTCGCCAAGCTGCTGCAAGGCTTCTATCAGCCGAGCGACGGCCAAATCGCCATCGATGGCCGGGACATTCGCCATCTGTCCGCGAACGAACTGAGAAGCTGCTTTGGCGTCGTGCCGCAGGAAACCGTGTTGTTCTCCGGCACGATCTACGACAACCTGCTGCTGGCGAATCCGCAAGCCACGTTCGAACAAGTGGTTCACGCGTGCAAAATGGCGGAGGTGCATGAGGTGATCGAAAAGCTGCCGAAGGGATATCAGACGGAAATTGGGGAGCGGGGCAGTGGATTATCCGGCGGGCAGAAACAACGGCTGGCGATCGCCCGGGCGTTGCTGAAGCAGCCGAAGATTTTGATCTTCGACGAAGCGACGTCGAATCTGGATCAACAGACGGCGGAGCAGTTTGCGAAGACGGTCAATGCGTTGAAAAGCAGCGTGGCTATGCTGTTTATCACGCATCAGATGCCGAGGGGGTTGGCGGTGGATGGTGTTGTTAATTTGGCGAGCGACCCCTGCGAAAGGCAATCGACACAGGTTGGATTCCGAGAATGACGGGGCGTTACGATAAGGAATTCACATGAAACGTCGGCTGGAATGCTACGATGATTTGATTCGATCACATGAAGACGGCTGGTCGTATATTTGTGGCGAAGATCTGAAGTGGTTCGCGCCATTGTTGCAATCGCGCCTTCGCGTTTCTTCTTGGAATGAGTCCCAAATGGCTGGATGTCAAAACGTGTGAAATATTTTCAGTAGAGAGTTTCTAACGAAAGGCAGCGCTTCATATTTGAAGCAGACTAAATACAACATGGAGGATTGCGTGAAACGTCTACCACTGAGTTATTTTGCTTTTACGTTGCTAATCGCTGTCGCCTCAATATCCCGTCCAGTTTCTGCCGAGCAAGAGCGCTCTGCAGAAGACGAAGCATATCGATTCAAGCTTGTGAAGGGAGCGGGTGTTAGTGTGTGTGACGCCTATCTGGAGCGACTGAATATAATGGACTATAGCTCTCCTCCTTACTGCGATCGTCCAGAGAGTGAGGACGTTCCTGGGTTCACGGAACTTAATCGAGTTCCTTTGTCTGTGGAAGACGTTCAGATATTGCTGCCGCGCATACAAGGGTTTACTCAACATCGCAATCAAGACTTCTATGACTTCGCCAAAGTGGCAAAAGAGTCGCGAGGCATGCGGCCATCTCAGAATGATTTGTTGAATGTTAAGGACAGCCTTGGGCGAGATCTCAAAGGCTGGCGATATGACCCAGTTATCGACATCGACAACGATGGGGCACCTGACAATATTATCGTTTGGCATGGATTCGGCGCCAGCGGATACACTGGAAGATGTGGGCAAGGAAGTCCCTATGACAAGGGGCATGACACCCTCCTACGTCAAGCCCAATTACCCTATGTCCTAACCCGCGACAACGAGCACATCGATGTCTTCAAAACGATGACGATCTTCGGCCACCCGAGCGGCGGGTACCGGTTCTCGATACAAGATGGGCGAAAGATTCTGGCTGAAAAGTTTCGTCCCATTGGGCTAACGATGGGCATATTTAAATATCAGGATCTTTATTACTTTGATACGTTCTTTGATCAATGGGGTGACTTTCAGGATCAGCGCGGAAAGCAGGCAGATATACACAACACTTTAGCGGTGTTCTTGCGAAAAGAAGGTAAGACACAACAAATTTGCGAGTATCAAATGACAGGCATCGAAAATATAACAAGAAGGAAAAACTAACATGACAATTACTTATCATTCTCTTGGCAGAAGTTACTTAGACCCTGTGGAATTACCTCAGATGCTGAGAAAGGAGGAGGGGCATGTGCCAGGAATTTATGACGACCTGAGCGAGAACCACCTCGCAACGATCGGTATTGGCGTCAACGTGACGCTCAAGCCGTATATGGCGCTGGTGTTGAGAAAATTGGGCGTGTTCGAGGCGGACGATACGCGGGAGGCGGCGGCTCGCATCGCCGCAGGCAAGCCTGCTGAAACGAATGGTCAAAGGAATCAGCGTTACGCCAGAATCGTAAACGATTTTGAGTCCGTTATCGCCTCTTATCCGCTTTCTCGGACTCAAAATGAGATCGCTGGGACGTCCAATAGCGAAATAGCTTTACAAAATGCGCTAAATACCAAGCTGCATAGCTACTTTGCTGTTGCAACATTACCCTCACCTAATGCTTTCGAAATTGATGAAGCAACAGCGAAAGTCATCAAAACCGAAATCATCCTCGGCTTCTCGATTGGCTCATTTGTGGACAAAGGAAAACAGGCGAACTTAGATAAGGTACTTCAGGATAACGGAACTGCAATAGGTCACGACACTGCCGAATACAAGGCGTTGATGTCGTTATATTTCAATGCCGAAACCCTCATCGGGGAGGGACTCCTAAGAGCGCTCGAGCATGGTAACCGTGCAGAAGCCTGGTTCGAAATCCGCTTCCGGTCCAATATCGAAAAGGAACCTGGTATCGCCAAGCGGCGTTACTACGAGTCTCAAGTATTCGGGGTATATGAACCAACTACCAATGTGACGTCTGAGGACGCGAAGCAAATTTACCGAATGCTAAACCTCCATCGTGACGAGATTCTGAAATATGAGAAGAAATATGGCGGACAAATTGGGCTAGCGAATTCTGATTATGGTCTTTCCGATGGTCAACGCGTGCAATCTGTTTTGGAGCTATTAAGTCTGGCGAAAGAAAGTTTAATCGATGATCTAAAGTCTACCTATCCGACCTTAAGTAACCTATCAATGGATGACTATTCCTCACTGGACATTTATCTTGATCCCGGTCGCGATACTTCGAAGGACCCCGTTCGTGAAAACCATTCTTCATTCCTGAACGCAGTAGAGTACAACGCCGAAGGCGTGGAAATCGTC
>DATLHW010000129.1:0-5555 GCA_035539675.1 Burkholderiales bacterium
CGACGAAACGGTGGTGTCCTACAATGCCGCGACCTTCTACAACCGCGATCGCAAGTTGCAAGGCGTATTCGCGGCGGCGCGCGATGTGACCGAGCGCCAGCGCTTCGAGCGCGCCTTAAAAGATAAAAACGAGTTGGAGCACGCCAGCCGCATGAAGTCGGAGTTCCTGGCCACCATGTCGCACGAATTGCGCACGCCGCTAAACGCCATCATCGGCTTTTCCGAGGCGCTCAAGGACGGCTTGATGGGCTCGATGAGCGACATCCAGCAGGAATACATCGGCGATATTTTCACCAGCGGACAACACTTATTATCCCTGATCAACGACATTCTGGATTTATCGAAGGTGGAAGCGGGCATGATGACGCTCGATCTGGAGCCAGTCGACTTGAGCAGCATATTGTCGAACAGCCTGTCGATCGTCCGGGAAAAAGCAGCGGCCCAACGCATCAGTCTGGAACTCGAAATAGACGAAGACTTGGGCATACCCCAACTGGACATGCGCAAAACCAAGCAAATTGTCTACAACCTGCTGTCGAATGCCGTTAAATTCAGCGCCACCGGCGGGCGCGTGACCTTGCGCGCGCGGCGCGTCCCGCGCAGTGCGGTTGGCGCGCTGGAAGGCGCTTGGCCCGTATACAACTTTCCCCTGGCCGACAATGAGCACAACGAATTTCTCGAAATATGCGTCACGGACAGCGGCATTGGCATTTCCAAAGAAAACATGGCGAAACTGTTCCAGGCCTTCAGTCAAATCGACAGCAGCCTGGCGCGCAAATTCGAAGGCACCGGACTCGGCCTGGCGATGGTCAAACAATTGGCCGAACTGCACGGAGGCTCGGTTGCCGTGGCAAGCGCAGAGGGCGAAGGCGCGTGCTTCGCTGCCTGGTTGCCGTTACGCACATCGGCTCAAGCCGCCACCACCTTGCCCCACAGCGCCGACGCTGCGATCGTGGCTGCGGGTGAGCCCCAGGAACGCATTGCGCTGGTGATCGAGGACGACGACCCGACGGCCGACCTGGTTCGGCTGCTACTCGAAGCCGAGGGCTTTACCGTCTTACGCGCCGCCAATGCCGAGGCAGCCCTCCAACTGGCTCCTCGACAAACGCTCAGCTTGATCACACTTGATATTCAATTGCCGGGTATCGATGGCTGGGAGTTTCTTCAGCAAATACGCGAAAGCGACGCCCTCGCCCGTGTGCCGGTAGTGATTATCGCCGGTGTCGCCGACGGTAACATGGCGCTCGCCCGCGGCGCTTCGGCCGTACTGCAAAAGCCAATCAGCCGCGCTGAACTGAAAATCGCTCTGGCCAATCTGGGCCTGCATCCAGCCGAGGAACACACCTACACCGTGCTGGTCGTGGACGACGACCACAAGGCTGTCGAAGTGATTGCCGCATTTTTACCGGCCCCGGCCTATGCGGTAGTGCGCGCGTTTGGCGGCAGCGAGGCGATCGTCCTGGCGCAGCGTCTGCGACCGGACTTGATTTTGCTCGACTTGATGATGCCGGAAGTGAGCGGCTTCGATGTCGTGGACGCCCTTCAGCGCGATACCGATACGGCGCGCATTCCGATCCTCGTAGTTACTGCCAAACCCATCACGACAGAGGACCGTTTGGCGCTCAATAGCACGCCTGGAAAGGTCATCCATATCGTCGAAAAATCCGAGTTCAACCGCGTCCGATTTGTCGCCGAGGTAAGGCGCGCATTGCTGCCGGCCTAGCGAGGACGCCAAATGGCAAGGATACTCATCATTGAAGACAATGCGACAAACATGAAATTAGCGTCGCTTCTGTTACATAACGCCGGCCATACGACGCTGTGCGCCGTCGATGCGGAGAGCGGCTTTACGGTGGCGTGCGCCGACCGCCCGGATCTTATCCTGATGGATCTCCAACTGCCCGGCATGGATGGTTTCGCTGCGACGGCGCTGCTGAAGCGCGATCCAGCCACAGCCGCCATTCCCATCATCGCGGTCACCGCGTTGGCGATGAAGGCCGATCGGGAAAAAGGCCGAGTCGCCGGCTGCGACGCGTATATCGCCAAACCGTTGCGGTACAAGGAACTGTATGCCGCGATCGACACACTGTTAGCCCAGGTGAAACGATTAGAGCAAGCTTCATCCGAATGCACGAAAACGCCATGACCACCCCAACCGCCGCATGCATCCTCATCGTCGATGACGAACTTCAGAACCGCAAACTTCTCGAAGCGCTATTGCGGCCCGAAGGCTATCTCACGCTTAGCGCCGCCAGTGGCGAAGAGGCTTTGGCCTCAATTGCTCAGCGGGCGCCGGACTTGATTTTGCTCGACATCATGATGCCAGGCATGGATGGATGCCAGTTGGCCCGCATCCTCAAAGCCGATCCCGCGACGTCGACCATTCCGATCATCATGGTCACCGCGCAAATCGACCGCAGCGCGCGGCTGGCCGCCCTTGACGCCGGCGCGGAAGAGTTCTTGACCAAGCCTGTCGATCGCGCCGAGTTGTGGTTGAGGGTCCGCAATCTACTGCGATTGAAAGCGTACGGCGATTTACTACAAAACCACAGTGTCATTCTGGAGCGGGAAGTTCAGGAGCGCACGACGGATTTGCAGCGTTTCCGTACGGCGATGGACGCAACCGGCGATGCGATCTTCCTGGTGAATCGCGCCACCATGCGCTTCATGGAGGTCAACGCGACGGCTTGCAATATGCTCGGCTATACGAAGGAGGAATTCCTCGCAATGGCGCCATCGCAGTTAGGCGAAGCTACACTTGAACAACTAGAGAGCATGTATGACGTCATCATTGCCGGCCATAGCGCCGACGGTCTGGCGGAAACCCACATTCGGCGCAAGGACGGCTCGCTGTTGCAAGTCGAGATGCATCGAGAGGCGCAGCATTCCGGCGCGGGCTGGATCATTGTCAGCGTGGCGCACGACATCGCCGAACGCAAGGAAGCTGAAAAACGCCTGCATCATATGGCGCACTACGACGCTCTCACCGGTTTGCCCAATCGAACGCTCTTCTATGAGACGCTCAAGAAGACATTGGCGCAGGCCGCGGAAAGCGGCTGGGTCATCGCGGTGCTATGCATCGACTTGGACTATTTCAAAAATGTGAATGACACGCTGGGCCATGCAATCGGCGATAAATTGCTAGCTCAGTTCAGCGACCGTCTGGTCCAATGCGTACGGGTCCGGGATACGGTCGGGCGCATGGGCGGCGATGAATTCGCCCTCATCCTGGTGTGTCAAGAGCGTCAGCAAGGCCCTACCCTCGTCGCCAATAAAATAAGAGATGCTTTACACACGCCTTTCAATCTCGAAGGGCATGAGGTGACCGTGACCGCGAGCATTGGCGTGACGGTTCATCCCGACGATGCATCCGACCCCGAAACGCTGCTCAAGTATGCGGACACCGCGATGTACCGAGCCAAACTGGCCGGCCGCGACACCTTCCGTTTTTTTACCGCGCAGATGAATATTGACGCATTGGCCCGTCTCAACCTGGAAACATCCTTGCGTAAGGCGATCGAAAATAGCGAATTCGTTTTGCATTATCAGCCGGCAGTGCAACTCAATAGCGGCCGCATCGCTGGTCTTGAGGCCTTGTTACGCTGGCAGCGGCCAGGACACGGCCTGATTCCGCCGAAGGATTTCATTCCGGTGCTCGAAGAGACGGGGCTCATCGTGCGCGTGGGTAGTTGGGTGATTGCCGAAGCGTGCAAACAAATCGGGCTGTGGATGCGCTCCTCGATTGGTCCAATGCAAATAGCGGTGAATATCTCCGGACGCCAATTTATCGAAGGCGACCTGGAAGGAGACGTCATCAGAGCAGTCCGCGATAACGACATCACAGCCGATCTGCTGGAGTTGGAATTGACGGAGACTTCCCTGATGGAGAACACCGAACGCACCATTACCAGTTTGCAGAATTTAAGAAAGCTCGGCGTTCGAATTTCCATAGACGACTTTGGAACCGGCTTTTCGAGCCTTGCTTATTTACGCCGTTTTCCTATCGACAAATTGAAGATCGATATCTCTTTTATCCGCGACATCACCAGCAATCCCGACGATGCCGCCATTGCGCTGGCTATCATCAGCATGGCCCATAGCCTGAAGCTGGATGTGATCGCGGAAGGCGTGGAAACGGCTGCGCAGCTGGCGTACCTGCGAGGTCACAACTGCGACCAAATGCAGGGCTACTATTTCAGCCCGCCATTGCCGACGCCGGCGCTGCAAAAAATGCTGCGCGAAAAAAAACGTTTACCGGTCGCGAGTGACGAGCCTCGCAAGCCACTCAAAACTCTGCTGCTGATGAACGATGAGGTCCACGGTTTAGCCGCCTTGAAACGCCTGCTGCATCACGATGGCTACCATATTCTGACGGCGAAATCAGCGGCCGAGGGGTTTGAATTACTGGCGCTCCATCCGGTGCAGGTCATATTGTGCGACCAGCGCCTGTCCGACATGAGCGGGACTGTTTTCCTTGATCGAGCCAAAGAGCTGTATCCCGAGAGCATGCGAATGGTCTTATCCACTCCCACCGACTTGGAAACCATCATGGACGCAATGAACCGCCGGGCGATTCATCGCTTTTGCACCAAGCCGTGGGACAGCAAGGTCTTGCGCGACGATATACGCGAAGCCTTCCGCCACTATTCGTTATTGCATGACACGCCGCATCAACGGCTCGACGTCGAAGTTCATGGTAGCCATTAGCCCGGATGTTTCATAAATTCGCGAGATGATCGCGCCGGATTTTGATTCCCAGATTCGAATTCGTAGGGGAATTTTGTGAAGCACGGTAGGTTGGGCTGAGCCTTTGCGAAGCCCAACAATTTGCCGGAACCATTTCATGTTGGGCTTGGTGAAACTCAGCCCAACCTACGCTTGCTCCCACTGCGAACCAAAATTATGTTCGGAACCGTACAGACCCTATAAGCGCGTCAAAGGAAACTCCAAGAATTATGGAGTTCTCCCCAACGGTCCAAGAACCGTCGATATCCTCCTTGACACCTCCGTAATGTTGGAGCCAATCGAATGTCAACAACCACGCGCGACATACGTCGTCAAGCGATACGGGAGATGCTGATGCAGCGCATCGGGACAGCGCCGAATACAAGGACGGTAGCCGAGGTTACCTTCAACGCGTGCCGACAAATGGCCGAGCGGCTGGCGCCTGTGATAGGCGCACGAGGCGTCGAGGCCCTCTTCAGCCGTTCCCTGCACTTAACAGGCAAGGCCATTCCATGGCTGGCGCTCGCCGGAGATCATGGGGACGCCACCGCTGCGCGGGAAGATTTCAGAACGCGTATTCAGGCCAGCAACATTACCGCCGCCATCGAGGCGAGTTATACCCTGCTGGCGACATTCACTGAGCTATTGGCGACCTTGATTGGAGAGCCCTTGACGAACCGGCTATTGGGGCCGGTATGGGCGCCGCCAACGACAGCACCCGAACAGGAGACCGCACCATGAACAGTAAAGTGGCTATACGCCGGTTCGCCACGGGCGTGCGGGGACTTGACACGATTCTTGGCGGCGGCTTGCCGGAATTCTCGTTTAAC
>DATLHW010000130.1:0-3816 GCA_035539675.1 Burkholderiales bacterium
CGGGTATTGGAATCATGATAGAATCCGCCTCTTTCGTTTAACCTTATTTCCGTCGAGAGTCCCCATGTTTTCCGCTAAAAATACTATCGCCACCGAGGATGCCGAGCTCTGGCAAGCCATTGAAGCCGAGCGTGTTCGTCAGGAACAGCATATCGAATTGATCGCCTCCGAGAACTACACCAGTCCCGCAGTGCTTGAAGCGCAAGGGTCGGTGTTAACGAATAAATATGCGGAAGGCTATCCGGGCAAGCGTTATTACGGCGGATGCGAATTTGTCGACGTCGCGGAGCAACTGGCGATAGACCGCGCAAAGTCGCTGTTCAAGGCGGCGTACGCGAACGTTCAGCCCCACTCGGGCTCGCAGGCCAATCAGGCGGTTTACTTCGCCGCGTTGAAGCCCGGCGACACCGTGTTGGGCATGTCGCTGGCGCATGGCGGCCATCTGACGCACGGCTCTCCCGTTAACTTCAGCGGGAAGCTTTACAACGTCGTGAGCTATGGGCTGACCGAAGACAAGGAAGAGATCGACTACGCAGCCGTTGAGCGATTGGCGAAAGAACATAGCCCCAAGATGATCATCGCAGGCGCTTCAGCCTATTCGTTGGTGATTGACTGGAAGCGTTTCCGGGAGATCGCGGATTCAGTCGGCGCTTACTTGATGGTGGACATGGCCCACTACGCAGGCTTGATCGCAGCCGGTTACTATCCCAGCCCCGTAGGCATCGCCGATTTCGTCACCACCACCACTCATAAAACGCTACGGGGTCCCCGTGGCGGTCTTATCCTGACCAATAATGAAGACCATGCCAAGAAAATCAACTCGATGATTTTCCCCGGTATCCAGGGTGGGCCGTTGATGCATGTAATCGCCGCCAAGGCGGTCGCGCTGAAAGAAGCGATGACGAAGGAATTCCGCGCTTATCAGGAACAAGTGATCGATAACGCGCGCGTCATGGTCAAAGTGTTGCAAGGGCGTGGCCTGCGCATTGTGTCCGGCCGCACCGATTGTCATCTATTTCTCGTCGATTTGCGCGCCAAGAAAATTACCGGTAAAGATGCCGAAGCCGTTCTCGGACGCGCGCACATTACCGTTAACAAGAACGCGATTCCAAACGATCCGGAGAAGCCGTTCGTCACCAGCGGTATTCGCATCGGCACACCAGCAATGACTACCCGCGGTTTCAAGGAGCTTGAGGCGGAAAAGCTCGCTAATTTGATAGCGGATGTGCTGGACGCGCCACAAGACGAAGCGGTTATCGCGCGGGTCACTGCGGAAGTTAAAGTTTTAACGGACAAATTTCCCGTATACGGACAATAAAATGAAGGTGGATGGGGGCTCGATGAATTGTTTTCACCTTCGGCCTCCACACTGCCGCCGTTCTTCACCCTTAATCCATAATCTACCAGCCCCCTTATGAAGTGTCCTTTTTGCGGCGAAGTTGAGACTCATGTTGTTGACTCGCGAGTGAACGACGAAGGGGATAGCGTTCGTCGGCGGCGACGTTGCGCGGGGTGCGGCAAGCGCTTCACCACCTATGAAACTGCCGAACTACGCCTACCGCAATTGGTGAAGCAAAATGGCAAGCGCGAGGAATACTCCAACGACAAGGTTCGTGTCAGCTTCATGCGGGCATTGCATAAGCGGCCAGTCTCCACCGAACTCGTTGACGCAGCGATCGATCGCATCGGTCAACGGGTTTTGGCCTTAGGCGAACGGGAGATCAATTCCCGCCGCGTCGGCGAAATGGTCATGGAAGAGCTACGCCGGATGGATAAGATCGCTTACATCCGGTTCGCGTCGGTTTACAAATCGTTTCAGGACGTCGATGATTTTCAAGACGCGATTCGCGAAGTCGACGAGCCGGGCGTTCTTCCAGTCAAATAGCTTCTAGTGAGCGACAACGCTTTCATGGCGCGAGCCTTGCGCCTTGCCGCAAAAGGGTTGCACACCACGTCGCCCAATCCCCGAGTTGGTTGCGTCATCGTGAAGCAGGGACAAATAATCGGCGAGGGCTGGCACGAGAGGGCAGGCCAATCGCATGCGGAAGTAATCGCTCTGCAAGCGGCTGGGGCGAACGCAAAAGGCGCGACTGCTTACGTAACTTTGGAGCCCTGCAGTCATTTCGGAAAGACGCCGCCTTGCGCCGATGCGCTGATCGGCGCCGGGATCAATCGAGTCGTTGCCGCAATGACCGACCCCAATCCGCTTGTCTCAGGACGAGGCTTGGAAAAATTACGCGCGGCGAGCGTCGAAGTGGACGTGGGAATATTGGCTGACCAAGCTCGCGAACTGAACATAGGTTTTGTTAGCCGCATGGAGCGAGGACGACCATGGGTTCGCACCAAGCTCGCCGCGAGTCTCGACGGCAAGACAGCGCTTATGAATGGCGCGAGTCAATGGATTACCGGAGAAGACGCGCGTCGCGATGGGCATCGATGGCGAGCTCGCTCTTGCGCGATGCTGACCGGGATCGGCACCGTACTTGGAGACGATCCGCGACTCACCGTTCACATGGTTAACACGTCCCGCCAACCCGTTCGCATCGTGGTCGATAGTCGACTCGATATTCCGCTGTCCGCGCAAATTCTTCAGGGGGCGGGAACCATCGTAGCCACCATTTCCTCAGATGAATTGAAGGCGCAACAGTTGCGCGACGCCGGCGCGGAAATTCTTCACCTCCCGGCTTGGGAGGACAAGGTGGATTTATCAGCCGTGATGCGAGAACTCACCCTACGCGGCATTAATGAAGTGACCGTGGAAGCCGGCGCGAAGCTGAACGCATCTTTGCTTCAGGCTGGGCTTGTCGATGAAATCGTGCTTTACCAGGCGCCGGTCCTATTAGGCGATGCGGCGCGTGGATTGTTTGCATTACCGGAAATGCTGGCGCTGTCCGAAAAAGTCGAATTACGAATTCATGATGTGCGAATGATTGGGCAAAACGTGCGCATCATTGCTCGCACTCAACCAAATCACTCCTGATGGACTGCTAATTGAATGTTTACTGGAATTGTCGCCGCCATTGGCCGAATTGTCTCCTCAACTCCTCTCGAGGGAGGCGTACGACTAACGATTGACGCCGGCGCCCTGGGGCTCGCTGATGTCGCCATCGGCGATAGCATTGCGGTTGATGGTTGTTGTCTGACCGCGATTGGTATTGAAGCCAATACTTTTCTGGCGGACGTGTCCGAAGAAACCTTGAGATGCACGACTGGTTTGGCTGTTGGACGAGAAGTCAATCTGGAAAAAGCGCTGAGACTTGCGGATCGGCTAGGCGGTCATCTGGTGACGGGGCATGTGGATGGCATTGGCGAAACGGTTCGTTTCGAGCAAATCAACGAAAGCTGGTTGCTCTGCGTGCGTGCGCCCGTGGTGCTCGCCAAGTACATCGCAAGAAAAGGCTCAATTACCATCAATGGTGTAAGTCTTACAGTCAATCAGGTATCGGGAGACCAATTCGAGGTCAATTTGATTCCTCACACCGTACAAGTGACGGCGCTCAAACATCTTCAAGCGGGCGGGAGGGTAAATCTTGAGGTTGACCTGATCGCGCGTTATGTGGAGCGAATGGTATCGGCGTCCGTTTACAGTTAGCAGCCTGTTCGATATCCATGGCATTCGGAACAAATGCACGCAATTAACGCGGATCGCTGCTGCTTCCATCTTGCCTCGCGCCAAAATCTTGAAGACGCGCGAGTCCACTCGGTAAATTGTGGCAAAGCTGTCGCTTCAAGGCGACGATAAACCTTTAGACTTTTTCGCCACTTAGTTGATAGCCTTAATTCGCCGTTGCTCTACGACGACAGGCCATAGGCTTA
>DATLHW010000131.1:0-2773 GCA_035539675.1 Burkholderiales bacterium
TTCCACAGGGGCTTGCCTTCTGTGTCGAAAGCACTTAATTCCCCTTTTTGCGTCCCGACAAACACATACTTGCCGCCCGCGCCAACACCTCCAGAGACCCACTTGCCCGCCTCGACTTGCCAAAGCTGGCGACCGTTCGAAACATCGAAAGCGGAGAGCTCACCATTAGCGCCCACGGCGTAAACGCGTTTATCCACAACGGCGGGCGCAAATACGAATCCCTGCGACTTTCCCACCGATGTTCGCCAAACGGCTTTGAGATCAACGGTTGGCTTGATGTCCGTAAGCGGCGTCGGCAACGTGCGCGCATCCTTACTGGAAAACATACCGCAACCGCTAAGGACGAGCCCTACCGCAAGAACGCATAACGAAGAACGTGGAACTAAGGAAACAACTCGCCTGTTCATTTTCCAGACCCTAGCGCATCCAGTTTAATTTGAGCCAATTGCTTGGTGACGGCATCGTCCTGCGCTTTCTCGATGGCGAGGTTATAGCTCGCCTGCGCTTCCGCCACTTTGCCTTGAACGGCGTAAATATCGCCTTTCAAATCGGCGGTCAGAGAAAGAAATGCGGGGTCCTTGTTGTCATCGAGCAACTTTAACGCCTCGTCATATTTCTTTTGATCTAGCAATATCGCCCCCAACCGTAGCCGGGCGACGCTTTGCAATTGGGGCGACTTCGCTTTATCGACGACTAACTTGAGGCTCGCTTGCGCCGCGTCCAAATCGTTCGCGTCAAAGCTTTGCTGCGCAGCCGTTAGCGCCGCTTGCGCCGCATAGGGAGATCCTGAAAATTTCTCCATCATATTCACGGCGGCTTCCCGGGTCTTTTTCGCGTCCTTGGCTTCCGCTGTTTTTTCGAACTGAGCAAAAGTCTTCGCGACTTCTTCCGCTTGATTTGCTTGATAATGCCGCCAGCCAGCGACGCCGGACGCAGCGATAATAATGGCCGCCACTGCGGTGAAAACATACACGCTGTTATGCTTCCACCAATCCTTGAGGGCGTCTAATTGTTCCTGCTCTTCCAGATCAAATGTCGCCATTTGTTTTCCTAGTGTTCGAACTTACAGAGTGTGATAAACCATAATGAGCGGCGCTGACATCAGCCAAAGCAACATCGACGAAGCGATGTCGGAGCGACCATCAATTAATTCAAGACATCTGTATCGTTCAGGTTTGTTTAAGGTTAGTGATATTCGCGAATACGGTCGATGGCTGCAGGCAATGACAACCGCTGCTGCTCCCCACCTTCGCGTAACGGCTTTAGACTCAAGTCGCCGACCACGGCTTCGTCGTCGCCAATAATAACGGCGAAGCGAGCGCCGCTCGCATCGGCTTTCTTCATCTGTGATTTAAAGCTGCTGGCGCCGCCATGCATCAGTACGCTTAGCCCAGCGTCACGCATACCTTCCGCCAATCGGATGGCGTGTGCGGTGGCGCCCTCACCCGCATGCACCAGATAAGCGTCCGGCTGTTTAGCCGGGGATGTCACCCCTTGTTCCTTCAAGAGCAACACTAGCCGTTCGGTACCAAATGCGAAGCCGCAAGCGGATTGAGGTTTTCCACCCAACTGCTCGACGAGACCATCATAACGCCCACCGCCCGCAATAGTGCCTTGAGCGCCTAATTTGGTCGTAACCCACTCAAACACGGTCCGGTTATAGTAATCGAAACCACGCACTAATCGGGAATTAACCCGGAAAGGAATTCCCGCCGCGGTCAGTAACGCTTGCAACCCTTCGAAGTGCGCCTTGGCTTCGTCATTGAGATATTCGGCAAGCTTGGGCGCGTTTTCAACGAGATCCTGCATGGCGGGATTTTTTGTATCGAGCGTCCGCAATGGATTGCTATGCAGTCGCCGGCGCGCATCCTCGTCCAATCGGTCGTGATGAGCCTCGAAGTATTGTACTAGCGCCGCTCGATGGCGAGCCCGCGCTTCGTTATCGCCGATGCTGTTAATTTGCAACTCCACGTCGGTTAATCCCAACGTCTTCCATAAACGACCGAGCATGATAATTTGCTCTGCGTCGATATCCGGACCAGCGAACCCCAAAGCTTCGGCGCCGAACTGATGAAACTGTCGATATCGCCCCTTTTGCGGCCGCTCATATCGAAACATCGGCCCCTCGTAATACAACTTCTTGGGACCATCGTAGAGCAGGTTATGTTCAAGAACCGCACGAACGCAGCCCGCCGTGCCTTCTGGACGCAGGGTGACGCTATCTCCATTGCGATCGGGGAACGTGTACATCTCCTTCTCGACGATGTCCGTTACCTCACCGATAGAACGGTTAAAAAGCCGCGTCTCCTCGACAATCGGCATACGGATGTTGCCGTAACCGTAACTGGCGAACAATCGCCGCACGGTCTCTTCTGTATACATCCAAAGTTCGGCCTCGTCCGGCAGGATGTCGTTCATCCCGCGGATCGCCTGAATAATCTTGCTCATGGGGTTTGATTGCTCGCTACTGCCGCGAAGTCATTCGCGGCCGTGGTCTTATTTAGGAGTTAGATATGATTGGAATAGTCTTGGAGTCTGTCGACTCGTCATCAACATCCCGTTTTTTGAATCCCATGCCAATGCGCGTTTTTGCATTCTGATCGTCGCCATAGTTCGCCGCAACGTAATCGTCAACCAATCGCTGAAAATCCTCCGCGATTGTCGCGCCCTTTAAGGTGACGTTCTTCGCCCCGTCCACATAAACCGGCGCCACCGGTCGTTCGCCCGACCCAGGAAGAGAAATACCGATGTTGGCAAGCTTGCTTTCGCCTGG
>DATLHW010000132.1:0-10079 GCA_035539675.1 Burkholderiales bacterium
ATTTCTCGATCACCTGCTCTCCTGGCGAGATCACGGCAAAACGCCGGTGATTGCCGAGATCAAAGTGCGATCCGCCAAGGAGGGCCCTTTGATGGAAGGTCGCTCGGTGGAGTCGGTGGTTGAGCAGTATGTAGCGGGTGGTGCGGCGTGTTTGTCAGTGGTTACCGGACGTTGGTTTGGCGGCGATTGGCGACTGTTCGAACAGGTTCGTGCGCTGACTGATCTTCCTATATTGCGTAAGGATTTTATTGTCTCCCGTAAGGAGCTCGATGCATCGAAAGCGATGGGAGCCAATGCGGTGTTGCTTACGCGACGTCTGCTTCGTCCCGAGGTGCTGACGAAGTTGGCGGAGGAAGCGCTGGCGCTTGAATTGACGCCATTTGTGGAGGTGGCTGATGAAACGGAGTTGGAGACAACCGTGCTTCCTCGTGACGCGGTTTTGGCGATCAACAATCGAGATATTCGAATCAAGGAAACCGATGACGGCGATTACCAAACCAGCTTGCGACTATCGCACCTCCTGTCAAAGCCCCTCTCCCTTGAGGGGAGAGGGGTTGGGGAGAGGGTGAATGTCAGCGAGAGGCACAGTGGCCAAATTGGCGCCGCCGTCACCCTCTCCCCAGCCCTCTCCCCTCAAGGGAGAGTGAGTATTCCGGGAGACGCGATCGATATCCATACGCAACGACCGCGAGCACTGGTAAGCGCCAGCGGAATCCGCTCCACACAGGAGGCCGTCTCCTTGATAGAAGCCGGGTTTGACGGGCTGCTGATTGGAACTGCACTACTACGCAGCTCGAACATCGGAAAGTTCCTCAATGACATCCGCGCTTCGCTCACCAGCGAAGCAGTCGCGTAACAGACCGCCTTTAACATTTAGTGGAAACAATAACGATGCCCGCCAAATATTCGAACCTGCTCTTCGCCATCATCATGTCGCTGCTGATGTCATTGGTGATGTCGGGGCTGATCACGCTCATTAATGTTGGCGCCTCCGCAAGTTATATGACCCATTGGATGCACGCCTTTCAAATATCGTGGCCTATCGGATTCTTTTGCGTGTTGGCATTCGTAAAGCCGGTACGCACGCTGGTCACCGTCATTACTAAATAACAAACGAGAGAATCATGAAATCCATTTTCCTAACATTTAGCGCTTGGCTTGAGAACAGCGTCGTAGCCTTTTGCGACGCTGTTTACGATAACGCAATCATTTCCGCGCTGCTTCTTGCAGCCTTGGTGGCCCTGCCAATTAGCCAAGTTCCCAATCTCAAACGGGATGGCTCAATTGAAGCGTTCTTGAAGAGCGACGATCCCTCGTTGCTGGCTTATAACGAATTCCGTCATCAGTTTGGACAAGACGGGGAGATCGTCATCGGCATTCAATCCGAAGACATTTTTTCCCAGCCTTTCCTGAAAAAGCTCACGGAGCTACACAAGGAAATCGAGCGCAATGTCCCTTACATCGAGGACATGACCAGCCTGTACAACGCCCGTGACGTAAAAGGCAACGACCACGACTTTGTCGTCGAAGACTTGCTGCTGCATTGGCCCAAGTCGAGCGCCGATTTGAACGCCCTCAAGCAAAAGGTTTTATCGAAACAGGTCTACCGTGACTTGCTCATCAACAAGGACGGGAACTTCACGACGATCACCATCAAGCCGGATCGCTTCAGCGCAGAGAAGAAAAACGGAAGCACGCTTGAGCATTTTGTCGAGAGCATCGACCCTGAGAGCCTGAACGCGGAAGCGGGCAAGCGCTCTTTCTTGTCGGCGAAAGAAGTTGGGCAAATGGTTGGCGAAGTGCAAAAAATTGTCGCGAAGTACGAAGCGCCTGATTTCCGCGTGCATGTTTCCGGATCGCCGACGGCCAGCTCCACAATCGTAAAACTGCTGCTGGGCGATATGTCCAAGTACATGCTTTTCAGCGTCGGGGCGATCCTGGCGTTGATCGTACTATTCACACGAAGGCTGATCTCGGCTTTGTTGGCGACCATCATTATCGCGCTGACGCTGTTCACGACATTCGGCCTGATGGCTGCGTCCGATGTGGCGATCAAGCCGCCCACCCAGGTGCTGCTATCGATCATTCTCGTCGCCAGTATCTGCGAGCTGATTCATATCACGACGCATTTCTTCCAAAAACTGGAAATCGCGCGCGATAAGAAGGTCGCCTTGCATCATACGATCAAGCACACGGCGATTCCGGTTCTTTACACGAGTTTGACGACTGCGGCGGGCATGCTGGCCTTCTGCTCCTCGGAGCTCGCTCCCATTGCCGATCTTGGCTGGTTTGGCGCAGCGGCGGTTTTTATAGCACTGGTGTTCACCTGGGTTGTCGTACCGGTTTGTATCCGCCTGTTGCCTGTGAAGCCGAAAGGAATTGCCGAGAACTTGGGAAGCCTTGACGACGAACCCAAAGAACAAGCGTATCGCTGGACGGTGTCGCTGGCGACTTTCAGCAGTCGTCGGCCACTACTGGTGCTGCTGTGCTTCCTGCCGCTTCTCGCGGTACTGATGTTCGGCTTAACGAAAGTTCGTTTCGCGCACAACTCGTTGCTGTGGCTGCCGGAAGATAACCCTGTACGCATGGCGACGCATAAGATCGATTCGGTATTAAAGGGCACGGTCAACCTGGAAGTAGTCATCACGACACCAAAAGTCGATGGCGCAAAGGACAAAGCGCTACTTGAAAAAATCGATTTGCTTACCCAGGACATCAAGAAGCTCGCGCGTCCGGAGCTAGCGATCGGCAAAGCAACCGCAGTGACCGACATCCTTAAGGAGATCAACCAAGCGCTGCATTCCGGCGATCCGTCGCAATACAAAATTGCCGATCAAACAATGATTGCGCAGGAGTTCGTGCTGTTCGAAAACTCCAGCTCGAACGACCTGCCCTATTCGGTCGATACCGAATACACAAAGACGCGGTTCACCGTACGAGTGCCTTGGCTCGAAGCCTCCCTGTACGCCTCCTTCATCAACGATGTGGAAAGACTGTTTCAGCAACGACTGGGCGCGGACTACCAAATCAGAGCGACCGGCGTCATGGCGTTGATTGCTCGCACCTCCACTGCGGTGATGGAGAGCTTGGCCAATAGCTACATGAACTCGATGATTCTCATCCCGATCATGATGATGATGCTCTTGAACAGTGTCCGCATGGGCATGGTGAGCATGATTCCGAATGTGCTACCCATTGTGATGGTGCTGGGAATCATGGGGTATTTGAACATTCCGCTGGATACGTTCTCGATGATGGCGGGCAGCATCGCGCTCGGCCTGATTGTCGACGACAGCGTGCACTTCTTCCATAACTTCAGCCGCTTCTACCGGAAGTATCAGGACGCCAGCAAGGCGATCCAGTTGACCATCGAGGAGACGGGCCGCTCCATTGTTAACGCCTCCATCATTCTTTCGGCGGCGTTTGGAACCTACATGCTGGCGGCGATGCACAACGTGCGGGATTTCGGACTAGTGATGGTGGCGACGATTTTCCTCGCCCTGTTCTCCGACCTGCTGCTATCGCCAGCGCTGCTGACATTGACTTACAAATTCATAAAACCACGATTTTCAATTTCTGGAGGGGTTCAGAATGCTCAAGCCTAACAAATTACACCGATCGGTCCTGCTCATACTCGGCCTCGCCGCCGGCGGGCTGATCGGCGCCACGCCAACGTTCGCGCAAGAACTTTCTGCAAAGGAAATCATGCAGAAGGTCGAAGACTTCGACGACGGCGACAATTCCATCAGCGACATCGAGTTCATCCTGACCGATCGTCAAGGTAATCAGGAGAAACGCAAGCTGCGCCGTCTTGGCAAGAACTTCGGCCCGAATGGGCGTGACGAGTACACCTACTCTTACTTCTACTCGCCGACCTTGATCGATGGCACACGTGTTCTTACCTACGACTATCACGATGACGCTCGTGATGACGAAACATGGATATTCATCCCTGACCTGGGAAAAGTTAAGCGACTGACCTCCAGGGATAAGACATCGAAACTGATGGGTTCCGACATCAGCTATGGTGATCTGACGCAACGCGATCTGAGCAAATACGACTTCAAACTGTTGGGCGAAGAGAAGGTCCGCGACTGGGACACGTATATGGTCGAGTTCACGCCAAAAACCGAGGAAGAAGTCAGACGCTTTGGCTACCTCAAAGGGCAAGTGTGGGTCGACAAGCTGAGCTTCCGCGCCGTCCGCAGCATTTTCTGGAAATCGGAGGGCGGTCAGGCCAAGTACTTTGAAATTTACAAGATGGAGAACATCGACGGCATCTGGACCGCGCTCGATATGTCGTTCACCGTCAAGCGAGGAGACGCGGTCGTGCATCGCACCGACATGCGCGTCAGCAACGTTAAATACAATCAGACGTTCCCCCAATCGCTGTTTTCACCAGGGTACTTGAGCGACGGCTTGTCGGACCAACTGCGCCCCGCCGGAGCTGATGCGCATAGCGCCCACAAAGAGCGCAGCATACTCGGCGCCTTGAAAGTCAAAGCGACGCTTTCGCCGACTGGACCGTTTGGCATGCCAAAAGGAATATTCGCTCTCGTTGTTGGATTGGCGACGCTGTCAATCGTCGGCGTGCTGGTCGCTCGAATCCGCCGTGGCCGCAAAATGGTGGCGCAATGAACACAAGAACATCCCCATTACGCATCAAGATCTGCGGCGTGAAGTCAGCCTCCGAGTTGGCTTTGCTAGATCAATATGGAATCGACTATGCGGGTCTGTGGTGGAAATTACCCAAAGGCGCCCACAACCTGATGACGACGGAACTGCACGCACTCTCGGCTGTTGAGTTGAAATATACGAAGCGCATGCTGGTGACCTTGAGCGCGCCAGTGGATGCAACAATCGATGCGCTATGGCAGACCGGCATTCGCGCCATACAACTGCATGGCTTCGAGCTGCCTGGAGGCATTGCTCGCCTTAAAGCCGCCATACCGGATCTGACAATATTCAAGACGCTGCATGTTCAGCGGGGTCGCTGCATCGAGCCGAAATCAATGATTAACGCTTATCGTGGCGCTGGGGTGGATGTTTTCATCGCCGATACGTTTTTATCACAGGATGCGATAGGCAGCACAGGCGTTTCAATTCCCGAAGACGCGCTTGGCTCGCTGCTGTCGGCGACGCAAGGCGCTTCGACGATGGTTGCAGGCGGCATAGATGCGCACAAGTTGGCGTTGCTAAAGGATACCGCCGATCTCTGGGGCGTAGATATCGATTCGGCCGCGCGAGTAGATGGAAAGATTAATGCAAACGCCGTCGCCGCATTAGCGCGCGCCGCATTTCTCGCCAGCGAGGAGGCCATCATGCAAAACGAAGACTCCCTCTTTTCAGTAGCCGCGTAGTCGAGGAGACATCATGAAATCGTCACTCCCAGGAATCGTATTCGTCAACGCCGGGGATCCGGATCTGGAGACGACCGAACGAATATTGCGACAACTCGACGCGCTCGGAGTCCACGGGGTCGAACTTTGCGTGCCGTACGGAAACCCTTTCACCGATGGGGAAACAATTCGGCGATCCCATCGGCGGGCATTGCTTAACGATGTAACGCTCGACGATGTAACAAAAATGGTTCGGCGTATTCGTGATTCGCTTTCGCTGCGGCTTTATCTCATGGCGGACTGGTCGTACACGGTCGGACCAATCGGCTTCGATGCGTTCATCTGCAAGGCGGCGGAGTGCGGCGTGGACGGGACGCTGGTGCATGGCCTGCCTCCGCGAATGCGTGTTGAATATATCGCGGCTTCCCGGCGGCATGACTTACCTACCGTCATGACGGTTTATGCAGGATCGACGGTTGAAACGATGGATGCGGCTCTGGCCGATTGCACTGGGTTTGTGTACGCGGTAGCGAAATATGGCGTAGCGGGTACGGCGGTATCGTTCGACGAAGTCACATTGAACGCGATTCGATTCGTCAGGGATCGTACCAGCAAACCGGTGTTCGTTGGATTCGGTGTTAACACGCAGCAAGACGTTTCGGCGGTGATGAGTACGGGAGTGGATGGCGTTGTCGTCGGTAGCGCGTTCGTCAAGGTTATTGAACAGCATCTCGACGATGCTGCCCATTTGCCCATCGCGATTGATCGCTTTATTGCGAACTTGCGGCCAGTCGGAGCGCCATTGAGACTTCGCCACGCCACGAACGCTCCATCTCCCTTGAGAGGAAAGGGTGACAGCGGCGTTAATTTGAACCATCACCCTCTCCCCAACCCCTCTCCCCTCAAGGGAGAGGGGCTTTCACCCGATTAATGTTAGGACGATAAAAAATGAACCAACAAGAATTTTCCCGAACTGTTAGCGCAAATCAGGTTTGCGTCGACTTTCTGGACGATCAGCACGGCGCGATGCAGGCGCGATTGATGATCGACCAGTCGCACCCCTTCTTTTTCGATCACCCATTGGATCATGTTCCCGGCTTGCTGCTCATCGAAGCGATGAATCAACTGGCTGAGCGCCAAGCGTATCGAGCGGGAATCGATGAGGGCTTCAACGCGTTGTATACCGCGTCGGCTGAAGTAGCCTTTACTAAATTCTGCATCTTCGGCGTTGACGCAACGGTTATCGCGGAAGCGCAAGAAGATGCAAGACGCATTACCACCCGAGTAGAACAAGGTGGGATTGTGAAGTGCAGCGGCGTATTCGAATTGACGCCATTTTCCGCGGCGCCCACGCGCCAATTCGCAGAGCAATCCCAAGGTGAGCCCTGCTCCAAGGAACTGCTAAACAAGTTCAACGAAGCGAACGTCATGATCAGCACGCCTTTGATGACCGCTCACTTGCTTCCACCGCACTCAGGCAATGTGCTTGCGGATAACCGCTTTGGACTTCTGCCCACGCTGTATCTGCTGGAAGCCTACATGCAGACACAGCGCTACCTAAATAAGGTGTTTCTAAAACAGAACGACGCCGTGCGCATGCGCGACACGCTATGCGGCGTATCGATTCGGCTCTACCGACCTATCAAGCGAGGAGAGCACGTTCGCATTCAGCGCCGCATTCCCCAGGAAAGCGCCCCCACTACCGGCTTGCATTTGCATTCCGGCGAACTATATGTGGCGGACGAATGCGTCGGGGAATGCAACATCAAAACTTTGACCATTATCTGATTAAGAAGAAAGCCATCCATATCATGGACAACCAACCTGTTTATATCATCGGAGCCGGCATCGCGGGCATGGGCGCGGCGCACATGCTGCATCAACGCGGTTACCGGACCATTACTCTGGAGTCTGGCGAGCAGCCCGGCGGTCGCGCGGGTTTTCATCGGCAAGACGGCTTTTGCTTCGAGACCGGCGGGAAGAATTTCTCCTCGGGGCATCCGATCATCAACGGATTTCTTAATGAGTTCGGCCTAGTGGACAGAGACGTCCAGCACGCGAGCTTTCATATCGTGATGGATGGCGCGTTGCAGGGCTTCGACAAGAATCGCACGCTAACCGGCGATTTGTCCTTGGCCAAGGCGCTCGGTTTGCGCGGCGCGTTGCAGTTCAAGAAACTGATCGATACGGCCTTCAAGCACGCGGACAAATTACACCATGCGGGCAACTTCATCGAACGCTTCGAGTGGGAGCACGATCACGAACCCATATCGGCGCAATTTTCCCAGCGCTTGGCCGATGGTCCGCTGCGAATGTTCTCCATCATCATGGGCGCAGCGGAGCCGGAAGAGACTTACTACTCTTCACTTCTTCTGTTCCTGGCGGGTTTTCGCGCCGGTTCGCATCACGCCATACCGGGCGGCATCGGCAAACTATTCGATGGCCTGAGCGCTGGAAAAGAGATTCGATACGGCGTCTCCGTGCGCAAGATCATCGTCCGCCGTAACCGTGTATGCGGCCTGCTCGTGCGTGATGGCGCAAGTGAGCGCGTCATCGAAACAGAGCGCGTCATCTCGGCCGTACCTTTGCATGCGCTACGGAACATGCTCGACATGTCCCAAGAGGCGGATGCGGCGGCGTCGCGGATTCGATATTTCCCTCTCGCCCTGGTGAACGCGGTTTACGACGAAGACGTATTCGACGACAAGATGAGCTCCATCATGTTCGACAAACGTGCGCATATTGGCCACTGCTCGGCGAACCGGCTGTATCAAAAGAATGTTGTGCGGTTCACGCTCTCCGGCAAGCGAGCGAGGGAGGTTCTGCATTTATCCGATCGGGAATTGATCGACATCGCCGAACGAGATTTCAAAGCGATCTGGCCGATTCGCGGCAAGCGGGAGTATTTCCATGTGCAACGCCACGCTGGCGGCATCTGCGCGTACGCGCCGCATTTCTCTCGCGTCCGACGCTCGCTGTTGTCGTACTTCGATGGAATCAAAGGATTCGGAGCCGCTGGCGACTATCTCGAAGGCCATCATATGGAAGGTTGTCTGCAATCGGCTCAGAGAGCAGTAGAGCGCGTCGTTAGCGAAAGCGCCGACCTACGCGAATTGGCGTTTACGAAAGGAGTTAGAGGTTGTGAAGAAATCGTAGCGAGCGGTCCGCTATCGAGCCGAGAAGCGCAGGCGTACGAATAGTACGTGGAGCATCGCAGGCTCGATAGCGGACCGCGCAGTAGATTTATTCACAACCTCTCAGGAGAAAGCCATGAATCCCGTTAGCAAATCTCGCAGAAAATTCATTGTCGGCAGCGGCGTCGTTCTCACCGTAACGGCATTGGGTCTGACAGTTCGCAGCGCCGCGCCTCGCGCCGGAGAAATCGAGTTCGTTGAGAAATCCGTTCCTGCGTCAGCAACCTCCAAAGGAAAAATGCTGGTGGCTTATGCAAGCATGTACGGCTCCACAGGACAGGTTGCGGTGAGCATCGCCGAGGAGCTGTGCAAAGGCGGTTATGAAGTTGATGTCCGTCTCGCTTCGCATGTTACGTCGCTCGACGGCTACAAGGCTGTTGTTGTCGGCAGCTCAGCCAAAGGATCGGCTTGGTTGCCCGACGCGGCGAACTTCGTCAAGACACACCGCCAAGCGCTGTCGAAGCTTCCAGTCGCGTACTTCATGACCTGCATGCGCTTGGCCGCACGCGACGACGAGGAGGCGCGCAAGCTTGTCGCCGGATGGCTCGATCCAATAAGGAACGATGTTCCCGAGGTAAACCCGCTTTCGATCGGCGCATTCGCGGGCGCTCTGGATTTGAAAAAAATGATTCTGATTCACCGCGTGATGTACCCGATTGTCGCCGGTAATTCGCGGGAAGGCGATTTCCGTAACTTCGAACGCATTCGCGCTTGGAGCGGCGGGTTGCGGACCACACTAACCACTTAAGGATTAAACGAAATGGATATGTCATTCAGCAAGGCGCCGGAGATGCAGCGGCAAGCCGCACAGGCCGCGAACATCAATGCGGTAGAGATCGCCGGCGTCACGAGAACTTATCGGATGGGTAAAACCGATGTCGTCGCATTGCAAAGCGTCGATCTGGCCATCAAGCGAGAGAACTTCACGTTTCTGGTTGGTCCGTCCGGCAGCGGAAAAACCACGCTGCTTAACTTGATCGGTTGTATCGATCGGCCAACCGCCGGTGAGATAAAGATCATGGGCAGCCCGGTAGCAAAATTATCAGACGATGCACTGTCCGATTTTCGGAATCAGCACATCGGATACATTTTTCAGAACTTCAATTTGATCGAAGTGCTCTCGACGTTCGAAAACGTCGAGTATCCGCTGATTCTCCAAAAAATGCCGGCAGCGGAGAGAGAAGAAATCGTGCAGGAAATGCTCAACGCGGTCGGTCTTTGGGATCGCCGAGATCACCGGCCCGAGCAACTTTCCGGCGGCCAACGTCAACGCGTCGCAATTGCGCGCGCGCTCGTGAAACGGCCCGATCTGATTTTGGCTGATGAGCCGACTGCGAATCTGGACTCCCGCACCAGCCGCGACATCATCGAACTGATGCTGAAGATGCAGCAGCACTACAAAACAAGCTTTATTTTTTCGACCCACGATCAGGAAGTCATGAGCTATGCGGACTACGTTGTCACGCTGAAGGATGGCTCGATCGTCTCCAGAGGCGCGCAATCATGATTGAACTCGTTATCGCTTTCCGCAACATCGTCAGAAACC
>DATLHW010000133.1:0-6905 GCA_035539675.1 Burkholderiales bacterium
GTTCTTAGAGCCTATTCGAGATCTTTTCGGGCTTGCGTTGAGGATAAAAAAGTGCGAGTGCTAGGCGTGAGGAGCGCGGTTTGGCTATTCCAAATAAGCGACGAGCAACGACGCAATCGCATTTTTTTATCCTCAACCCGAAGGGCGAGCGGTTATTTGAGCGCATGGCGGCGTTGCTCCTCCTTACAGGAGAATGACCCTGCTGCGTCGTCGCGCCTTTTGTGCCCTTTGGGTATGCCCTGCGCTCAAATAACCGCTCGCGCAAGCCCGAAAAGATCTCGAATAGGCTCTTAGCGAGGAACGATCACGACGGTGTCGCCGGTTGCGCCGGTATTGCCCTTGGCGCCTGTGTTGCCAGTGGAGCCCGTATCACCCGTGGCGCCGGTGTATCCAGTTGCGCCCGTATCACCCGTTGCCCCCGTACTACCTGTGGCGCCCGTGTATCCCGTGGCGCCAGTGTCTCCGGTTGCCCCACTGCCGCCGGCTGCGCCGGTGTTTCCGGTTGTGCCTTTGTCACCGGTCGCACCGGTGTTTCCGATATTACCTGTGGCGCCTGTGCCACCTGTTGCACCTTGTGGTCCGGCCGGGCCCACAGTAGGCGCGGGAGGCGCCGGGGACGAAAAGCAAGCGCTCAACGCGAGCGTCATCACTGTTGCGGCAATTAGGTTCGAATATTTCATGATGATTCTCCTTCTATCTATAAAGTTTATGAGAGCCGCCCACGTCATTGTGAGCAATCCCCCCAGATTTGATCAGCTTCTGACGGCAGCAATCAACGCATCACCGTTCGCGATGACACTACGCGAACTCCACAATGACCTCGGTACGGTGACGCACATAGACCTTGCGCGGTAAAAATTTTCTTTTAACCAGATTGAGAACGCCGATTTACTGCGGCAGCGCTTCGCCAACGATCTCGACAATAATCAATCAATTTCGTCATCAAGAGAAAACCCACCGCTAGTTCGAGTGGCGATAAACGCCATCTCCCGGTCGTAATCGATTTGCGTAAAACGAGCGAGCGGGGCTGGTTGCAGCTCGCGCATTCCGTTGAACATTCGATAGCGTATATCCTCGGAATCGAGCGCATAAAAAATGGCGATGTGCGCCGAAGCATCCTCCGGTTTGATCGGGCGCGGCAGTAGTAGATCAACCTGCTATGCCAATATGCGTTCGTACGTTTTTTTATCGGCCCGGTAGCACCCGCAGGAAGCGGCTTCCAGGCCACGGCTGTTGAGAATCGTGATGTAGCCGCGGCTATAAGTAATCAAGTTTCGCTGTTGCAACAGCCCCGCTGCTTTGGTGATCCCAACACGGCGCACTCCCAGCATATGGGCGAGAAGTTCATGTGTGAGATGGAAGCTGTCTGAATGCGCCCGGTCTTGAGTCATCAAAAGCCAACGAGCGAGGCGTGATTCGACCACGTGGAAACGAGTGCATGCTGCGGTTTGCGCCAGCTGGGCCATCGATACATGAATATATCGATTCAGTACGTTTTGTAGCGCCGCGCTATTGCCAAGTTCGCGGCGAAATACCGTGGCGCTCATTCGCCATGCAGGGCCTGAACCTTGCACTAACGCCTGCAATGGTGACAATTTGACTCCCAGGGCCAGAGGGATTCCGAACATGCCCTCATTGCCGACCAGCCCCACTTCCAGCGTGGCGTGGTCATCGATTTGGGTTAGCAGGGAGATGAAACTGTCGATGGGAAAGTAAACATGCTGAATATGTTCGCCCGGTTCACAAAGGACTTCGGGGGTCGTCAATTCGATTCCCTCGCAGCTCTCTAGGAAACGTTGTCGCTCTATTCTGGGCAGGGCGCCGAGAATGCGATTTGCGGGTGATTCTGTCTTAAGCGGCATTGTGTGTTCCGTTGCATCTGGAAAGCCAAGAAATACGGATTTTCGGAGCTCCCTCCCTGACTCACGCATTGAGATCTTGAGCGGGTCTCAGAGATTTCCTCGCGAATGGGACGCCGTACAAAGGCGGAACAAGCAGGCGAAAACTCTATTAGTTAAGCATTGCAGAAATGCGGAGGGGAGTATGTACGGCAGGACACAGAGAGTCTGTTTCTTAATCGCTAACAGCGAAATTGACGCAAGTTTGTTAACCGATTGAATCGGCCTGGCCGCTCCGTTTTGATTTTCCGTCGCTGCGCATATTGATTAGGACATTCTTCTAATGCTCCAAAACATACACTCCTGGAGCGGCGTATAACGGCGGGTATCCATTCGTGCTGGCGCCGAGCGAGGGACGTCTAACTTGGCCGCTCGTTTGGCTGCGTAACCAGTCGACCCATATAGGCCACCATGAGCCCTCTGTTATAGATGTCGCGGCAAGCCAAGTATCGGGATCGACGTAGTTCGCTTGCCGTTTAGCAGCGGCGTAGCGAAAGTGGCGTCCAGCGTGGCCGGGTTCGCTGACGATGCCGGCGTTGTGGCCGCCGCTAGTGAGAACGAACGCCTGGTCGGTATAGGTCGCGAGATTTATTTTGTATACAGACCGCCATGGGGCGATGTGGTCTTTTTCAGTCGCCACTACAAACAATGGGGCGCGGATGTCGCGTAGGGCGACTGGCCGGCCATCGACTTGGTAGCGGCCCGTGTATAAATCGTTGTTGAGGAATAGCCCTCGCAAGTATTCGCTGTGCATGCGCTGAGGCATGCGCGTCGCGTCGGCGTTCCAAGCCATGAGGTCGGTCATTGGGGCGCGTTTCCCCATCAGGTAACGGTGTACGGCCTGGGACCAGACCAAGTCATTCGAGCGCAATAGTTGGAAGGCTCCGGCCATCTGCGTGGCGCCAAGATAGCCTTGGTCCGACATGACGTTTTCTAAAATATCGAGCTGACTATCGTCGATGAATAACTTCAGTTCGCCAGCCTCGGTGAAATCGGTTTGCGCAGCCAGCAATGTGATTGACTGAATCACGGGGCTCGCCTCACGCGCGAGGTAGGCGGCGGCGATGGCCAAAAGTGTGCCGCCCATGCAATAGCCGACCGTGTTGACTTTATGGTTTGGAATAATTGTTTGTATGACGTCAAGCGCATCCAGGACGCCTAAGCGCAGGTAGTCGTCCATACCCAAATCGCCGTCATCTGAACCAGGGTTGCGCCATGAGATCATGAATACCGTATGACCCTCGGCGATCAGGTAGCGCACCATCGAATTGGCTGGGGATAGGTCAAGGATGTAATACTTCATGATCCACGCCGGCACGATCAGCAATGGCTCCGCATCAACCTCATTTGTACTGGGCGAGTATTGAATCAATTCAATGAGGCGGTTGCGAAAGACGACCTTGCCGGGAGTGGTCGCGACATCGCCGCCCGGTTGAAATCCATCGGCGCCCATTGGCGGCCTGCCGTCCTTTGCGCGTTCCCAGTCCTCCTGAAAAATGCGTAGGCCACGCACCAGGTTTTGGCCGCTTTCTCTCATCGTCGCATGGAGCACCAGCGGGTTGGTGGCGATGAAATTCATGGGTGACGTCATGTCGAGCAATTGCTGAGCAAAGAACGAGACGACTTGCTCATCGTGTGCTGACACTCCCGCTATATCGGTGGTGGCGGTCCGCCACCATTGTTGCTGCAGCAGAAACGCTTGCGAGTACAGATTGAATGGCCACTGTCGCCACGCATCGCCGCGGAAACGCTTGTCCTGAGGCAACAGTTCCGCGCCGGGCGTTTCCATTTCGCCCGTATCGGGTCGAGGCCCGTTGTTCGGAAGTCGCCCCCATTCACGCGCGCTTTTCTCCGCTAAGCGAGTCCACTTTTCCGGTGACGCGGATAAGTGCATGACCCAATCAAAATAGGCGAGCGCGAGGCTGGCCGGCGACATCCCAAGCGTGGCGCGGGCCATGTTCGCCTGTAAGGTTTGATCGAACGTGTAGGCTGTCTCGACGGTAAGCGCATTGTTCGTATTTGGCGCGGTGGGTTTAAACGCGATGTTGGGATTGATCTGCCCTTTCATCGGGTTGTTCGCCAAGGTCCGCCATTGCTCGAACCATTGACTCGATGCATCGGACCACCAAGCCTCGGAGTTCTGACTCAAAGGAGCCGCCATTGACGCGTTCTTCATTTTGACCTCCCTGTTTATGAGGGACTCGGGAATCGCGCCCGTTGTTCGATCGACGTGCTTACCGTTGCTAGGCCATCGATTGCACAACAGGAAGATGACGCAAATTTATTTGCAATCAAAAATGCGGTCGGTACGGTAGCGTACATATAGCTGAACGAATCTCCGTAGGCGCAGAAGCGGCTAAATCCGCCAGCTCACCCTGGAATTCTTTATCCATCACAATAGGCGCGTAACTTTCCTATGCTTAAATTATCTGGCAATCCCATGACCCGAAGGAGTCCGATCAGCACGCGTGGCGTTCTACTTAGGAGTTCCTTATTACAAGTAAACGTATCCGAATAGAATTTGGTGCAGCGCATCCGCCATCCGCAGAGGTTGGGTTCATTACTCCGAGTGGTGCGTCAACGGAGCGTTAATGGCGTGACGAGTTGGCTATGCTTCGAACCCAATCCTTAGCGCGGATTTCGGCTAAAGCTTACGCCAACTACCCTTTGTCAGGGCGGTGGTAATCGCGGGCACTGAACCGCGTACCCGCGTTCGAACAAGGGAAACATCGACTCCAAGCACAGCTATGTGCGTCGCCGCACCGACGGTATACGGCGTCGCCAATAGTATTGCGCATAGCCACCTGGGGAAACCCGACATGAAATTTCATCGCAACTTATCCATTCGAGGCGTAATGCTCGGATGTGTCCTATTTATTCTTGTCGGGAGCTGCGGTTTGCAGCAGGCAGGTTTTTTTAAGCCATCCGTCGTGACGACAGCGGTCCCGGAATCTCATCGCCACCCGGTTACAAATAGCGCAAAAATCGCTCACCCAACGGGTATGGGCCGCAAAAGCGTCGATTCCCACATAAATTTACGGGGCGACGCGGTAGCGCAAACCAGTCAGTTAAGCAGCGATGGAGTTGGTATCGATCGTCAAATCGAGCTCATCCGAAGCGCGGACAGTAATCATCGCATCGATCCAAATTAGGGATGGACTGGACAGGAAAGCAAGTTATGTACAGGAAACCAGAGGTGTATCGACCAGGTAAAAGTGGGTATGTGTCGGAATTTACCCTTTTCGTCGAGAAGTTCCTGGAATGGCATCCGGAAGTTGTCGAGGATCAACGTGTGGGGCGGGCAATATTTTGGGACCGGAAGGTCGATTTCGACGAGTTGGAGAAAGCGCGGTCTGACAGCGTCCCGACGGAAGGCGGTAGCGGCAGTCATTGATGTAACGGCTTGCCCCATTGTGCTTTTCCGCCATGGTTGTTTCTTCAAGGGTGTGACTTCCATGGCAAAAAGATGTTTTTCCGAATCCGGCGTTTGGACATTTTTACAACCGCCGAGAGAAATTTCACCTATTTACGCATGAGAATGCGGGAATTGATTGACTCGCCACCCGTTTTTGGGTCAAATGGCGCCGACGACGCGCTTCAAGGTTATGAGTAACGGGTATATGTCTGCTATTTGTCACTTGATGTCGGGCCGTGGGGCATTTGCCCATGAAACTTGAAATTAGGAGATACAAATGGCAACAGGTACAGTTAAGTGGTTCAACGATGCTAAAGGTTTTGGCTTTATTACCCCGGATGACAAGAGCGAAGATCTGTTCGCGCATTTCTCCGCGATCCAGTCCAGCGGATTCAAGTCGCTTCAGGAAAACCAACGCGTTTCCTTCGATGTGACCGCCGGCCCAAAAGGTAAGCAAGCCGCGAACATCCAGATCATCTAGATCTAGTAGCAATAGAAAAAATCCCGGGTACCCGGGATTTTTTTTAGGGGCGTCTCTGAATAAGTCACCGCGTGGCCAGATACTACTGACGGCCGTAACGCTCGCAAGTGAATCTTTGTTTTGAAGCTTCGGCGCGCTGTGCGTCACTCGTACACCTCATCAGAGGTTCCTTGTTTGTTCTTCGGGCGAATGCACTCGTCCTTATTTCATTCCGTCATTCGACGTTTGGTATCCATATCATGAAAATTTTTGTAGGCAATCTTGCGGAGTCCGTCACGGACGAGGATCTGCGACAAGCTTTCGCGGCCTTCGGTCAAGTTACATCCGTGAGCATCATAAACGACAGATATACAGGCTTGCCTAAGGGGTTCGGATTCGTGGAGATGCCGGGTAAAGCAGCATCAGCGGCCGCAATCAAAGGTTTGAACTACCAGGAGTTGAAGGGGCAGACCATCAAAGTTAATGAAGCTCGTCCGGATACGCCTCGCGGTAGCCGGCGTAATTGATTGCATAGTCGTTTGTATACGGTCGTTCCACTGAACGTATTTCAATTGGCATTAGTGGCAAGACGGGTAGGTTTTACAGTGACAAATTCGAGCGTGACCGATCACGTTCTGGAGACATAAGGAAGCAAGCGATCGAACTCTTTCTTGACCACGCCATAACATTCGCAGGCCAACGCCTCCAGACCAGGTCGATTTAGAACCGTGATGTGGCCTCGTTTGTATTCAATCAAACCGGCGTTTTGTAGTTTCCCCGCAGCCTCCGTGACGCCTTCGCGACGTACGCCAAGCATGTTGGCGATCAATTCCTGCGTCATGATTAACTCGTTGGATTGCAGTCGATCCAGACTTAACAACAACCATCGACAAAGTTGCTGATCCACGGAGTGATGCCGATTGCAGACGGCGGTCTGCGCCATTTGCGTGATCAGCGCTTGGGTGTAACGGAGCAGCAAGTGCTGCAGAACGCCCGAGCGATTGAACTCATCCTTGAGTGTCTGTCCCTTCAGCCGATAAGCGTAGCCCGCGCTCTGTACGACGGCTCGACTAGGCGTCGTTTCGCCCCCCATGAAAAGCGCTATCCCGATAATTCCCTCGTTGCCAACCAC
>DATLHW010000134.1:0-5154 GCA_035539675.1 Burkholderiales bacterium
CATTCAAAAGCAGAATTGATTAATCTAAGGAACCGCTGATTAAGTGTCGCGAGCGGGCAAGAAATGAACCGAAAACGGAGGTGTACGAGTAGGCATAGCAGAGGTTTCGGGAAGCATGCTTCCCGCCCGCGAAGCGGTTGCCTGTGCAAACGCAACCCCGCCCTGCAAAGGCGTTGAGTACCGGAAGTTCATTTTTGGTCCGTGCAGGCAGTGCAACTAGTACGGCAAGCGACGCTGACAAAGTGCACGGTTAATTTGGAAATGGACTTACCCCTACCTTATAAGTGAATTTGTAGTGAGGGTTAAAGGAAAAACAATCATGCCAAAGCCAAAAGATGAAAATGCCGATGGTTTCCTAACCAGATTGATGAAGATGGTTTTGAAGGTTCCCTCCGCGCCTAAGGAGCTTCCCATCAACAGTTCTACCTCTCAGGATGCTTACAATCCCCCTCAACGAAGTAACGATTTAGTTACACAACCCCCCAATTTTTTCTCCCTTCCGAAGAAGAAAAGCAAAGCTACAGATTCAAAAAAAATATTGTATCTAGCCTTCGGTGAGGAACGAAAAGCTGACGCCCTCCTTGGAGCGGTGAAATCACCTAACAAAAAGAATATTGAGGCGCGCAATATTTTCGAGGACGGTGGTGTTGTCTCGAAGGACATTCAAGATAGCTATGCGAACTATTTATTCGCGTTACGCAATGAAATTATCAATAAGAGTGGTGACAGCGACAGTATTGTCATTTCACATGATGCGAATGAAATAGACAAACTTCCCGGCACGGCATTTTTTCTTCAGAGGACTTTGCCTGCCGAGATATTGAGAACCAAGAAGATCGTGTTGACCGGCAGCATGAAGGCTGCAGATGAAAAAAATCCGGATGGCCCGGAAAATTTAAGCAATTCGCTTTTTCTAGCAGATAGCGATGAAGGAAAAGGTGTGTTGGTGCAGATGGACGGCAAAATATTTTTGCCTTTCGACGTCGACCAAACACATACGCAAGATGCTGACTCGTTCCAATCCGTGAATAAAGAAATTGTTGGCACGGTCAAGAGAGACAAAGTAGAGATCAATAATCTGCCGAATGAGCAGTTACCGACGTTTAACCTGACAGGCGTGACAAAGCTACCTGCTGTTGTCGTCATTCATGCCGACCCTCATAGCCCGCCTGAAAACACCATCAAACTCATCAGAAGCGCATTTAGAAATGGAGCCGAAGCCGTTGTCTATGCCGGCACGGGAAATGGAGAGGTCCATAGTGAGATTGAAGGTGAATTGGAGCGATTGGCTACTCAGGAACAAAGAGTAATCATTCGTTCATCGATAGCCGGTGGCGCAGTAGTTCGGAATGGCGCATTTCAAGACGATGAACGGGGCACTATATGCTCTGGCAAGCTCGGGCCGGATAAGGCTGCCCTGCTGGCGCAAATGGCCTTGGCTGCAGCCAAGGCCAAGGAAAATGATCCATTTTATTCTCAGTTGCACGATCTCCAAGGAACTCAAATCAATTTGGCTGAAGAAGTCAAAGAGGAAGTCAAAAATGCCTTCGAGGTATATCAACACCACCCACACCATCACCTCCCTGCGGCTGAACCAGATGAAACTCAACCCTCCTTTCCATCATGGGAAGACTTCAACGTCGAACTCTACGAGCCTGAAGTCTCTAAAGCAAAAGTTGCGGATCAGGAGGGAGCGGATAAATTACGCTCAAAAAATGTCCGCGTCAGAATCGGTGACCGTAAGTTGTTCGAAATACCTTATACAGAAAATGAAAAGGTTGAAATTTTATATTTAGGTACGGGGGGCACCATTTCCTCCAAGGGAACTCTCCATACTTATACTCCGGAACTCGGTGCAAAGGATCTGCTTGAAGGGATTAAGCTGCCGCACAATGTGAACATCACGGCGCGTAATCTTTTTACTATCAATTCAAAAGATATTGGTCCGGCGCATTGGCTTCAATTAAGAGCGGAAATCCTCAAAGAGCACAAAAAATTCAAGAAGATCGTTATTTCTCATGGAACAGATACCCTCGCCAATACTCTAGATTTTCTTCGTTCTACGCTGCCCCCTGAAATCTATGAAAAGATCGTGATGACCGGCGCAATGAAGCCTTCAAACGTACCTAACCCGGATGGGCCAAAAAATTTAAGCGATGCGTTTTTCCTGGCCAAGCTCAAGGGAGTAGAGGGAGCATTCATGGTGATGAATGGCAAAATATTTAGTGTTAACGCCAGAAAAGGTCACACCACAGATGTCGATGCCTTCAAAGGAGAAGAGATCGGGAGAATCAATGAGGACGGGAAAATATCGATGAAGGGTTCCGCCGGAAAACCAGAACAAATATTCGAATTAGAAGATGGTATAGAAGGCCTTTCCAAAATCCAGACCATTCGCAATCAGCCCTTCAATCCACCTGAAATCACCCTGGCGCTCATCGATACCGCCGTTAAAGAAAATGGAGCCAAGGCGATTGTTTACGCAGGTGAGGGAAACGGAAAAATCGATCATAAAATAATCGAAGATAGATTGAAGGAGTTGGCCGATCAAGGCATAACGATCATTCGTTCCAGCAAAGTCCATTACGGTCCGGTGATTCCCAGGGAAACCGACAAAGCAAACGGTATTACCTGCGCAGGCAATCTGGGATTAGAGCGCGCTTGCATGAAGACGCAACTCGGCCTGACAGTAGCCGAAGCCGTGGTCAAAGCGCAGGCGATGAATAATCGTCTAAACCCCGGTGGATTCGGCATCAAAGATACGCAACGAGCCTTTAATGCAGAAAAATATTTCGATGCGCATCAACCTCCTCCAACACATTCACGGAAGAGTAAAGGATGGACAGTGTAAAAACCTCTTGAATGAGCATCTACCCACTCGGGAATGCTCGAAAATAACTTGCGGACGTTGATATTCGATTCAGCAGTTTTTTATTGACAGCCATCAACGGGTATAGTTGTAGACCCATTCCTCGTCGCCGACGATGCCTCTGCGCTTCAAAGCGCACCTGCATGGGAAAGCCATAGGTGCGCGAGCCATGCAGGGACCAACCGGGAGCCGATGGTCCCGGTGAGTAGTTCCATGGCGGCATCCGCGATGACCATCGTGCCGCGGCCGAATTCAAGGTCGTTGAATATTCGGATCGTTGAGCAGGCTGCGATAGGTCCAAGCGCCAGTGAATGGGTTGTCGCTCATCATTGAGGCTCCTTATCGTTGCGTTCAACGCTGATGTATTTCTGATCTGGCGATGGGGCGTCCAGTTGCTGTGGCGTTAGATACGGATTGGCGACGACGAAGCCCAGTCGCGACCACTCGGTGACCATCTTCAAATCGCCCGCCAAGGTTTGCGGAATGCCACGCGCCCAGTCGCGGAAACGGTAGCCGGTCGGCTGGCCGTTTTGCAGTCCTGTGATCTCGAACGTTTGCAATGGTCGATGTGCGGGCCACCATAGCGTTTCCCACACCTGTTGCTGAAGCGCCATGCGAGTATCGTTCTCACTCGTGGGATCAATCGCGTTCCACAGTTCGTAGGTGATGTTGACGGTTTGCGTCGTGCACTCGTTGAAGTCCGCTTGCCATGGCAGGGCAGAGTATTTTGTGATGTCGCCTGGTTGCAGGCCGGTGGCGAAATCGCTTTGTTGACTGAGGTCGCCAATATTTGCGGCGAGGAAATCGCGCGGCGGGTAGTTCTGTGCGTTGGCTTCAGCGGCGGTTTGTTGGAACGAGGAGAACGCCGGGTCCGCTTTAATCCGATAAGGTACTTGGTAGATCGACGGATTGCGGATGATCCAGCCGACCTCGCCTCCGGGACAGAATGCGCCGCCAAGCAGATTCATCAGCACCCCTTGATCGAGATCGGCGGCGGTTTTGTTTTGCCAATGCTGATACGGCTGATACACATTCACTTCCGACTTCGGAACCCAACCTTCTTGCACTTCGTTGTAGAACTTTCCATCAGCCCATTGGCGTAACACATAGAGCTGATAGTCGGTTAGCTTGAGGAACTTTGACGGCAGCGTGTTCGTGATCGGATTGTCGCCGTTTAACAGTGGCATCAGCGGGAGGTTGGTCGTTCGATTGTTCGGCTTGCCGCCGCGACGGAAGACGTTTTCTTCGCCAGGTTGGCGAAGCAGATCGTACAAAAAAGCGCGGTACTGACGATCGCGGTCGCGGGTGTTGGCGGCGACGATGGCGGCGAGTCGGCTCGCCAGTTGCGCCCCGGTGCGGAATTCATTCAGTACGCGTTCGAATGCTTCATCGAGAGAATCGTCCGGCGCTTTGGGGCCAAAGCCTTCGGCGGGGGCGACAAACATCAATACGGTGGGCGGATACACGGCGGCGCGCAATGCGTCAGCCAGCGTTCCGGCGGCGAGATCGAGCACTTGCCGCGCCACCTCGTAGACTTGTCGCTTGGGATCGGCGGCGCCGGTGTTTTGCAGTTCGGCATAAGAGGTGCGCCAACGTTCAAGATACGCAGCGGGGGCGATGGCGGGCGGCGGGCAGAGTACATCGGCGTATGCCGCTGCCGCATCGCTTACGTCAGTGATCAGTTGTGGATTCTCCGTGGTGACGACGTCCCAAACGGCTTCCCAGTCGATACCGTCGGGCACGTCGAGCAATGCGACTGCGGCAGCCAATGCAGCGGCGACCAATTCACCCGATTCGCACTGCGCTACGGCGGCCGCTTGTTCCCGCGCCACGGCGCGATGTCGCACGCGAGGAGGGCGCGACAATTTCTCCGGATCGAAGTTGCCGCGCTTGGTTTGGTTGTGCGGAAAGTTCGATTGCTCAAGCACGTTGGTCAGATAAGTGAATTCATCGGCTCGGAACAAAATCGGCCAAACATCACGATAGAACCACGGCTTGTACTCGGCATTCCACGTCAGCCGGCCGGCGAGCCAATGCTGAAGCGCCGCTTCGTTCGAGGGATCGATGATTTGTGGGTTATTGAACGTGCCTGCGGCGCCGTATAAATCGGTGCGCGCAGCGAATTGGCGAATCGATAAATCGGCGACGACATCATCGAGCGTGACCATGTCGAGAATCTGCGGCGCATAACGCGGGTAGCCGACGATGACCCATGCGGGGCTCTCGACATCGATGTAACGGGTGGCGCCCACTTGTTCCGAATACATCACCAGCCGCGCCATCAC
>DATLHW010000135.1:0-5294 GCA_035539675.1 Burkholderiales bacterium
CGACGGATGGATTGTCCTCCTTAAGTCGGTCACTTCAACTTACTTCGAACGCTTGGTTGAGTCCGGCTATCCAGTGGCGACGATTGCGCACAATTTTGGCCATTCGCAAGTTGTGTCCGTTGAGAGCGACAACGAAGGCAGCACAGCGCACGCTGTTGGCGAGTTGATCCGCGCGGGACATCAGCACATCGCTTACCTCGGTTACCTCACTGAATACGACATCGCGCGCCGCTTGGCGGGCTATCGAAGAGCGCTTGCCGAACACGGTCTTCCCTACCGAACCGAATACGTTTTCAATACGGAGGACTATGGCTACGTAGGCGGCATACGGGTCGCCCAGGAAATTATCGCTCGCAGTCTTCCTGTAACCGCAATCGCCGCAGCAACCGATCGCAACGCCATCGGCGCGATTACGTACCTGCAGGGAGCAGGCGTGCGAGTGCCCGAAGACATCGCCGTTATTGGCTACGATAATTCGCCTGCCGCGCGACGTTGCGTTCCTCCGCTCGCCAGTATCGATCAGAACTATCAGCAATTGGCCGAAGAGGCCGTGAGCATCGTGCTGGATCAAATTCAGAGCGGTCAGCGCCGCGGCGGACAGCACTTTGTGCCCAACACTTTCATTCCGCGGCAGTCGAGCGGTCTCCTCTCAGCCGCAACGTTTATCGAGCCCCCGCAGGAGCAGCATGAAAGGTCGGAAGACGATGTCGTAACGACGACCGTCGGCATCAACTACGAAATGATGCGGAATGTCACCTCGGATGGCATGGAAAACATCCAGTCGCTGACCAAATTGCTGCTTCGCTACTTCAGATGGGCGTGCATTAGCAAGCGCGAAGATACGGAAGCGGGGACGGTCGCCATACGCTACATCTACCGTGATGGTGAAATGCGAAGCGATCTAAGTCATGGCCGCTGTGGCATCGCGGATTTTCCTCCATCCGTCACCATGGACCTGAGTTTGGAGGCGCAGCAGTTTATTGGCTTGCTGCCTATCATGACTCGCACGAATCTTTGGGGCATTGTCGCCGTTGCAGGCATGTTCGGCCGCGATTCAACCAGCCACTACGCGGAGATCATGCACTATCTGGAACTCCTCTCCCCGGCATTTGAACGAGCGGCTTTCGACGAGGAGCTTGTCGCGCATCAGGAAGGCCTCGCCGAGCTTGTCAGGCAAGGAACCGCGGAGTTAAGACAGAAAACCGTCGAACTGTTGGCGGCAAAGGAAAAGGCCGAAGCAGCAAGCCAAGCCAAAAGCGCTTTCCTGGCAAGCATGAGCCACGAACTGCGCACGCCGCTCAACGCCATCCTTGGCTATGCTCAGATTCTGAAGCGCGACAAAAGTCTTGGCGGGCGCCAAGTCGGCAATGTCGCAACCATTGAACGCAGCGGCGAACATCTGTTAACCCTAATCAACGACATCCTGGATCTCGCCAAAATCGAAGCGCGCAAGGTGGAGCTTTTTCCAAGCGCTATCAACTTGCCGGACTTCCTTCGTCTCATTTCCGACATTATCAATATCAAAGCAGACGAAAAAAGTCTGCTATTCAACTGCGAGACCTCGCCGCTGTTGCCTGCGGCCATTGAGGCGGATGAGAACCGCCTTCGGCAAGTGCTTTTGAACCTGTTAAGCAATGCAGTCAAGTTCACCCAACAAGGACAAGTGAGTTTGCGCGTCAACGTCACGGCGCAAAATGAAAAAGAAGCACTGCTTCGTTTCGAAGTTCAGGACACTGGAGTCGGCATTAGCGATGCGCAGTTGGAAAACATCTTTCAGCCGTTTGAGCAGGTCGGCGACGCTCGGCAGAGGGCAGGCGGAACCGGACTTGGACTGGCGATCAGCCGCGAGCTTGTGCGATTGATGGGTGGCGATATTCATGTCGATAGCAGTCTGGGAAAAGGTAGTTGCTTTTGGTTCGAAGCGCGTTTCCCTGTTGTCGAGGCTGTTGTTGCGCCGGCGTTTGTGGAGCGAACGATCATTGGGTATCAGGGTGATCGAAAGAAGATATTGGTCGTGGACGACGTTCCTGTAAATCGGGCGGTGGTGGCCGACTTTTTGGGCTCGCTCGATTTCGAAGTAATCGAAGCGGAGAACGGTCAGCAGGGCTTGGATGTCGCTCAGTCGCATCTCCCCGATCTCATCCTGATCGATAACGTCATGCCGGTGATGAATGGTAGAGAGGCCACACACCGATTACGCGAACTGCCGGCGTTTAAAGCCACGCCGATTATCGCAATCTCCGCCAGCGCCTTTGACGCTGATCAGGCGACGAGCCTCGCGGTGGGGGGCAATGCATTTCTTGCGAAGCCGATCAACTTGAGCAGTCTCTTGAGACATGTAGGCGCGCTCCTACAGTTGAATTGGATATATGAGCAATCGGACGGGGCCGAAACGCTCGCGCAGATTGATGTGGATAGCTTGCTCGTGGTCCCGCCGCGAGAGGAAATGGCGATGCTGCATCAGTTGGCCATGATGGGAAACATGCGGAACATTAGTCAGCGGGCTGACTACTTGGCGGCGCTTGATCGACAATTCGTTCCCTTCGCTGAGAAACTGCGCCGCCTTGCAGCGGAGTATCAGTCGGAAAAGATTCTTGAGATTATCGAGAAACACATGGGTAGCCGCTGACTTGCTGTGCATTGTGGAAAAAGCGATTCAAAACTGAAATTCAGAGACGCAGTGGTTTGATTGGGGCTTTGTAAATCCGCTTGCAGCATTCGATCATAAGAATCTGTTTGAACCTTGCCAATCCGTGTTTATCCGTGTCCCATTTTCTTTTGGGATTCGAACATCCAGCTTGGCCTTCCCGCTTTCATTAGAATGTCCAATAAAGTGGTGGGTGGCGCGAGTTCCGCCAGAATCTTTCTATAGACGAGAAGTCTCGCGTTGTTGATACCGCAAGGCGATATTAACAACATACCGAATCACGGATGACCATTAATCGGGGGCGAAAATGGAAATCTCTACAGATGGTGATAATCCGGCCGAGCAGTCGGCGGAAGAAAGAAGATGGGAAGACTGGTTGAACATGCAGGCCGCGCTTTTCGTAGCGCCAGTTCTGGCGGCGCATTTCCCGGATGAAGAAGATCTATCGAATTCCGGCATACGAGAGCGTCTGACCGCTAGTCTGCAACAACAGCTCGCGGCGGGACTTAAAGTGAACATGCACGGCGGTCTGAGAAGGTATTTGAATAATGCGCTCGACGAGAGTTTGGCCGAGGGCGTGGATGAAAGTCACAAGGAACTCTTGAAGCAAAAGTTACGCAGCGCGCTTAAAAGTCCGTTGCGGCAATACTTGGACGCTCGCTTGACCGAGCGTCTTGAAGAATATTGGCATCAATTGAAGGTGGAGCTGCAGGAATATTACGGCTCAGCAGTCGATGAAGATATTGATCGGAGAAACGCCTTAGAAGTCGAGAGACTTCGATTGAATCCGCTGGTGATTCGACGAGACAGGAAAACGCTGGATCAATGGTTGGAAGATAGGCACTACGAAGAGACTACTGAACATAGATTGCAAGCGGTCGGCGCCGAGATGGAGCGTTTGCGAAACGCCAGAGGGGACCTGCAAACGCGAATTACGGACTTGACGCAGCAATTGGCGGTAGCTACTGCTGTGGGCGCATCAACTCAGGAAAACTCACGGCCGCCAGCCGCAAGGGCGCTGAGTGAAGTGGCGATCGAATTGAGCCGCGGCGGGTTGAGCGACGGGAGGAAGAGAGAGCTGCTGAGTAGACAACAGGCGTTGTTGAGGGAGTTGACCGTGTATGGGCGCCGTCGTCCTAGAACCCGGGAAGAAATCGAGGATGACTTGCGAGGATTGGCAGGGGACTTCACGCAGCAAATCCTTGGCGAACTCCCCGATGTGGAACAGCGCTTGAATCTGCGCGAGCAAGAGGCAATAACTTTGCTGGCTGAGATGAGAGCGCAAGACCGGGAGCAATTAAAAGTCTGGTTGCGCGAGGGCATAACGGAAGACGATGCATTGCATCGACTGGAGCGTGAAAGGGGAAAAGAGCAGGAGTTGCGCGTGGAATTCATGACTCGCGGGCCCAGTCTCGAGTTGCGGGAGAACGCTGCACAGGCTCTGCGCCAAGAGACGCAGCAACTGACTACGGAGCAGATTGAGGCGTTGTCTACACTTGCCCAACAGGTGAGCCAGTTGAAAGGCCCACTATCGCAAACACAATGGAGAGAGCATCCCGCTTCGCTTTTGCTTGAACGGGTCATGCAGCAGAAGGCGAAGTTGGACGAGCTTAAAAGAGCCGCGCTTTCTTCGGAGGAGCGACCGCCATTTCAGCAGGAGCGGTTACTCAGGCGAATGATGTGGCGCCGGGAAGAATTAAGCGTGCTGGAGGAAGAGCTCCATCAATTGCAACAAGAGGCAAAACAACAGGAGTTGATGAATCGACCCAGGGAGATCGTGGCGCTGCGGGAGAGGCAGTTGCTGCTCGAAAAAGTATTACAGGAGGTGGAGGAATTAACGATATTGTCGGATGACGCCGCAGTGCGGCGATTTAAGGAATCGCTCAAGGATGAGCATGAAGACATTGATTGGATCGTAAGTGGCTTTAACAGGACGCAAGATTTCGGCGATGAACCGGATTTGAGCGCGGCGAGAGAGCATTTGATCAAAATCATTGGCGGCGACCCGGTTGTCAGAGCAGAGTTGCGCGCGGTAAAAAGAATTGCTGCGGAGTCGTCTCAAGCTCGGCAACGAGAGCTACAAACGCAACTGGATGCTCAAGAAACTATAGCGAACGGGCTGCTGCAAACGTTGCAAAAGGATGGAGATTGGCCATTGGCCGTCACCAGAGATCGCGATCAGATGCGCAAGAGGATTGAGTCGCCCCTTATTGCTGTGCAGGAAATGCTGGACGCGCTGGAGGATGCGCAGGATGCGGATGAGCCTTTGCCGCATGCGCAGTTGGAAGCGTTTAGAAAAAGTTTGCCTCGTATTGAGGAACAAAGTTTTAACGTGATGGTATGGGAGCGAAAAGCAGAGCGGGGAGCGGTCGTCCGGGATTTTGAGAAATTGCACGAAGCGGCAGAAGGAATGATCGAGCGCTTAAATGACATTACCGCTTTACCGGCACAGCAGATGGAAGAGAGAAATAAGCTGCTGAGCAAGCTTATTTTAAGGCAGTACGATATTCAGTCCGAAATGGAGATGATAAGTCGTCCACCGATCAGTGATTGGGATCGTGTCGAGCAGGCGCTTGACTTCGCAGCCCCCGAGTTGAAGAAATGGCAAGGGGAAAAATTCGAAGATCAGGTGAAATCCCTGGAACAG
>DATLHW010000136.1:0-9106 GCA_035539675.1 Burkholderiales bacterium
TATCCGACACGCCCGTGATACGGTGGAATCCGCTTTGACGAAAAATTGACCTGATAAGCGCGCGATGATCCTGTTGGATCTTAAGCTTCGCCTGCTCAGGCGTCAGGGTCTTTGGGCCGCCCTTCTTCTTCTTCGCTACCGCCACGTCCGTTCTCTCTCCAAGCCTCAGGCACCCGTGACACCGACTCGTTCATTCTCGGAGTCCGCACTGGCATCCCCGATGGGCGAAGGGGTAATTCACCGCGCTTCAACTGATCGAGTCTTCGTTCAGCTATTTCGATGTATCGCGGGTCCCTGTCGATCCCAATGACGTTCCTACCTGACTTAATCGCAGCCAGCGCCGTTGTGCCCGCACCCAGAAACGGATCCAACACCAAATCGGTTGGGTCGGTAAACGCGAGTACGCATCGTTCTACCAATTCGTGAGGAAACTGGCATGGGTGGATGGTCTTCTCAGGGTGGTTGGATTTGACGTTTGGGATATCCCAAACTGGATCACCTAGAAATGCGTCTTTCGCCGAAAATTCCCAGTAGTCGGATGGGTTCTTACCCGCTGGATTCCCACTTGGATTACCCGCTCGCGCAGCGCCCTTGGCTGCTGAGTGGCGTTTTCCGGGGTAGAGTTGCGGAATGCGAATGGGATCAAGATTGAATTTGTAGTCTTCGCTTTTGGTAAACCAAAGTAACGTCTCGTATCTTCCTGAGAACCGCTTTGTCGCATGAAGACCGAAATTAAAACGCCATATAATTCGGTTTCTAAGCTGCATCCCTAAAGAAGAGAACGCTTGGAAAAAGTATAGATCAAGCGGATATACCTGACCTGCGTTTACGTAGTTGCCAACCTGCCAGCAAAGGCTCCCCCGCTTATTTAAGACGCGATGGCATTCGATCGCAATTGGTCGCAACCAGTCTATATATTCGTCCAGCGTTCGCCGCGTATCGCGTTCATACTCCTTTCCAATATTGTAAGGAGGCGAGGTGACCAGCAGATCCACTGAGGCGTCGGGTATCTCCCTGAGCGCGGCGTGGGCATCGCTGACAATCAGCCGGGCTTCCACATCGAGCGGGGCGGTCGGGGTAGGTTCCAGCACTGGCTTTCCGAACAGTCTTTTGTGATGATCAACGTGTAAACGCGAAACGACGGCAGATCTATGGCCTTCAATGACCTTTAGCGCAGATGCCCAAAAACGTCCGTTTCAGATACACCTGCCTAAACCGTATCGAAAATTAGACTCCACAAAGATTCCGATGCAGTGTAAATCCGATACACCGATTCGATACGGAGGACGGTGTGGGCAGAGCATTTGCATATTGTCGCGTGAGCACGGCGGAGCAGACGACCGATAATCAGGTGCGGGAGATTGAGGCCGCAGGCTTTGCCGTCGATCCCAAGCGCATCGTCACCGAAACCGTATCAGGATCGACGGCGGCAATGGAGCGCAAGGGCTTTGCTAGACTAGTGGACCGCCTCGAATCCGGCGACATTCTGATTGTAACCAAGCTGGACAGGCTGGGCCGTAACGCGATGGACCTTAGGGCAACAGTCGAACGGCTGGCGGCAGAGGGGGTGCGGGTTCATTGCCTTGCCCTCGGTGGCGTCGATCTAACGTCTGCTGCCGGTAAGATGACAATGGGCGTTATTGCTGCCGTGGCAGAGTTTGAACGCGATCTTCTGATTGAGCGAACCCAATCGGGCCTCAAGCGCGCAAAGGATGCAGGCAAGCGCCTAGGACGCCCACAGGCCCTTACATCCGACATGCAAGAAGCCATCCGTAGCAAAAGGGCGAACGGGGCTTCCCTTGGTCTTTTGGCGAAGGAATACGGGGTGTCGCGCTCCGCTATCCAGCGCGTGGAGAAGCGAACTTAAACCCGCTGGGACGGACGCGCTCTTACCAACCTACCTTGCCAAAATCGGGCATCGCCCTTTGTTGTTTGGGGTTGGCAGCCTTAATCGCGTCCTCAATGTCGTCATAGGTCTGCCCGGCAAACGCAAAACCATCTTCCGTCTCACTGATCCCCAGCTGGCGAGCAAAGGCGATGCGCTGGATAGATGGCCCCTGTTTAGGTGATACGTCCGCATGCGCCGGAGGTGCCAACTTGGCCGACATAGCGTGTAGCGCAACGCCCACGGCGAATAGCACGCATCCAACAATCAACATCATCATCTGACGCTGTTGCAGGTCGAAATTGACGGTGCTGCCGTTGATGGTCGGCTCGAAGATCAATGCTGCATATGCAACAAGCGCCGCGCCGCAAACCCACATGATAATGCCGTATGTACGCATATCTGCCCCCTTCGATGTTGGAGGCATAGCCCGGTCCAAAGCCGGGTGTTCGTAACCCCGCACAGGTCGAGGCGCTGCCGCTTTTGGGCAAAGCCTTGGACATATGCGACAGCCACCCGGCCGAGAAATCTCGACCGGACCTGTGACAAGAGGTTACGACGCCTCACGCGCGGGGTTCACCGCAGCGCATATCCTGAATGGCAAAATGCCCGTGACCTCGCAACGACAAAGGGCAACGGGAGAGCCGAAGTCCTAGAGATTTTCGGATTGCCCTAATCCATACGATTCACAGAGAAATCGTCTTCAGAGACGAATCTTCACACTTTGAAGACATGGATGTTTTCGTAGAATCCTAAAATTGGTTCGCCTTCTTGGCAGCGGCGCTTGCCTTCCCCGCCCGGCTCCAAATTTCAAAGCGGCGGTTCTCGATACCTGCGCACTCGTAGGCTTTCAGAAGTGACCCAAAGCGTTGGACGAATAGCTGAGGCGTTGGCGAAAGGTCGTCCTCTCGGATGATCTGCGCTGTGACGTAGCCATGCTCCTTGCGAAGGCGGCGAAGACATTGGATCAGGTCCTGATCGCTAAACCTACTCGCCAGCTCGGGCCAGCGAGGCGTGGTGATTTTACGAGGAGGTTGACCCGCTCGACTGGCCTTCAATCGCTCTATTCCAAGCCGTTGTAACTCCGTCCGACCATAGGGGATCCCTGCTAGGCGATAGGCTTCCGTCAGCTTCCCGAAATGAAGCTGGAGCACGCTGACGCTCGGCACCATGGGATCTGAGTTGATCACACCCTCATTCACGTACCCATGACGATCATGGAGTTCGCGTAGTCGGGCGAGCAATTCATCTTTCGTCACCGGAGCGCTTCCGCAGCGAGGTCGCCACCATCCGTCAGGCTTATAGCCGACCAGTTCATAGACCCGATGAATGTTGCCGAATTGCCTCCGCAGAACGGTCGTGCTTTGGGTGTAGGGGCACTGATCGATGAGCTTGCCGGTGAGATAGCCCTTAGCTCGTAGCAGACGCGATACGGTGGCTAGATTCTCTTCAGGGGGAACCCCGTGACGGCGTATTCGCAGCCGACGTGCCGCACTTTCGAACATTACGCGACTTATGATTGGCTCCGTCACCTTCGTTCTGACAAGTGCCTCGGGCGGGTTCTTTCGAGGCGGGGCCTTCAATCTCTGAGTAGTGCGGTTGAACACATAGATTCCGAGAACCAACTCGTCGGAAAGAATGCGGCGGACAGAAGATGCGCTCCAAGCAGCACAATCCCCGGGCCGAATCCCAAGATTCGTCAATCGCTTGACGATTTGCAGGATGCTCAACCGGTCGCGGGTGTACCACGCAAAGATATCCCGAATGACCTTCACCTCATCGCCCGAGCCGACCGCATAGACGACATGTTGATTGTTGAGCGCCTTGGTCTGCCCCCGTTCCAACTTCTGAATAGGTCGATCATTTTCATCGACCAAGATGCGGTCAAAACCGTAGCGGCGCGATCCTCCAAGCTTATGGCCAATCTTCGCCTGTAGAAGCTGAGCGTGAAGCACTTTGCTGGATAGCTCTCGACTGTACTCCGCAGCTTGCAGTCGCTTGATCTGTTTTAACAACGCCATCACAGGGGTGCCGTCGTTCTCAAACAGTTCGGCGCAATATATGATAGGAGCGCCGGCCTCAAAGCAGATAAACTCGTAGTGACCGCTCTGATCGAGGTTCTGAAACCTGCCCCAACGACTTACATCTAGAACCAGAACGCGCTCGAAAGATCGCGTCGGCTTAATAACGTCGGCGAGCAGGGCCTGAAGGCCGGGGCGCTCACGCAGAGTCAAACCGCTTTCGCCGGGATCGGTGTACGTTTTGACGATGTTGAAGCCGTGTTGGCTGGCATAGGCCGAAATAGCTCGCGCTTGGTTCCTGATTGAGTAGCGCTGATGCTCCTTGGACATGCGCAGATACTGCGCTGCCGGGATGAGCGATTGTCGCGAAGGTTCAGGCATGGTGGCCGTTCCATTCTCCCGCCTTGCTAGCTTACCATCTCAATCGCGATATCTACAAAACCTGAATGTGGGCCTAGCGGCCGCGTCGCCGACGTGGGCCTTTGCCAGCAGCTTCGGCGAATGTAGGCGCAGGCCAGCACAGCGGCTGCTAGTCCCTGTGTCAGGGAAGATGGACCGCGAACGACAAGAAAGGGCATCGACCCTGTCACGATTCCTGCGGCTGTCTTCCCGCTTTGTCATCACAGCGCAATGACCATGGCCAAACGAACGAAGGCCTTCGGGCAGGAGGCTCGGACGGCGGTCGGAGAAATGGGGCGCATATGACCTCGTCAATTTAGTGCCGCCGAGCCTTCAAACTTGCAATGGAGCTAAGCGGATGCCGCCATCCTGGGTGGGCCTTGACGTCGCGGCCGATAGTTTAGTGGCGTGTGTCCTCGATGAAGAAGGTCGGGTTCGCGCCGAACAATCGCTTACTAAGTGCCCAACTGAAGTGGCGCGGTTCATTGAGGCAAATGCCCCGACATCTGAACCGATCATTGGGATTGAAGCGGGTGGGCTTGCTACTAGCCTTACCCGGAAACTGCGGGACGCCGGGTATCGAGTGCACGCTTTTGAAACCCGGCAAGCGAGTAGGTTCCTCGCGATCCGGCAGAACAAAACCGACAGGAACGACGCGAGGGGCATTGCTGAAATTGTACGCATTGGCCGCGGGACTGTGGCGGAGGTTTACGTCAAGAGTACCGAGTGCCAGCAGCTGCGCTCCAAGCTAGCGCTACGTGAGAAACTGGTGCGCCACCGAATGGCAGGCGAATCAGCGATTGGCGCAGTGTTCCGGTTGAACGGCGGCCGGCTTGGGCCTCGCCATTCTGCTGGCAGCCTTCGCCGGACGGTGATGGCCGAACTATCGAGGATACAGATAGAGGAATCTCTCGATCTAAGCGCTGATGTGATGCCTGTGCTAGACATATGCGAGAGTATCCGATTGCACCTAGAAGCGACTGACCGGGAGCTGTTGAAGTTCGCAAGGGAGCACAGCGTTTGTGCTCGTTTCATGCAGATACCGGGTGTCGGTTTTTTAACTGCAATCTCGGTGCTTAGCGCCATCGAGGACCCTGAGCGGTTCAGTCAGATAGAGGATGTCGGGGCTTATTTTGGTTTGGTGCCCAAGATCAGGCAGTCTGGGCAATCTTCGCGACATGTCGGGATAACGCGAATGGGCAACAAAATGACACGGACTCATTTGGTTGCCGCAGCTTCAGCAATGCTTAGGCAGAAAAGCGCAGATTGCGATCTCAAGGATTGGGCAGTCACACTACGCGAGCGAGCAGGATTCCGAACGGCTCGCACAGCACTAGCTCGGAAGCTCGCGACCGTTATGGTTTCCATGTGGAAATCAGGTGAGCCATTTCAACCGCGGCGACGTGCGGGTGTCGCACGGGTTTCGATCGCCCCCTGCAAGATGCGAAAGGCCCCGCTTACGATATAAGCCCTTTAGGGCCTCATTCATCTACTTTGGTTGCCCACTACCAAAGCCGCCGTAAACACGCTGTAGAACGCTTGCAGAGGCGAATAGAGCCTATTCAGACTTAGCCTTAGGCTTCCTAACTACTTTCTGCCCCGGCTTACGCCCCAGTCCGATCTTCTTTGCCATTTCCCGGCGCTGCTCACTGTAGGCGGGGGCAGTCATGGGATATGAGGCGGGCAGGTTGTAGCGCTCGCGGTACTCTGCCGGAGTAAGACCATTGGTGCTTAAGTGCCGGGTCAGCGTCTTGTAGGGCTTGCCGTCTAACATCGAGATAATGTGCTCGCGGCTGGAAAGGCTCTTACGGGCGCTGACGGCTGGCGTGTATTCCGGTTCGGCCTCAACTTCCGGCTCTACGGCACCGGCATTGCCAAGGCCCGCTACAGTCTGGTGCATGGCGGTGAGGAACGCGACGGCTTCCTCGGTTGAGGCGCGGGTATTGTTATTCGTAAGCCAAGCGGCGGTAAGTTCTGCCGCCAGCTCTACCGCGCTCAAGATGGTTTGATCTTCTGCCACACCGTCCTCATGTTGAATTAAGTTTAAATGAGTTTAAATTAGTTAACTAATAAATGGACAATTTGGCTCTCATATGGCGAATATTGACCAAGCACTCCATTAGTGCTATAAAGGTTTCAGACTAGTTCGACTTTGTCGTCTATAGGGATTTTGGATTGAATAGCCCATCCGGTAAGCGAAGGCAATATTGCTCATGTGCTCGGAACCTATCTTCCACATTACCAGCTCAAAGAACCGGACCAGCGCCTCTGGGGGAACTATGACCTCCGACCCTCCTAAAGGCTAGAAATGGGCCAATAGGGAAAACCCAGCCTAACTCGTAAGAGTGGGGTGATATACGTCCTAGTGCGCTCACTAGGTATCGCGTGGGGTGGCTCCCATTCATTCTTTTCAAGGGGATGGCAACAAGCAGCTGGGCTAAACAGAGGATGTAGAGCATTTTGGGTGAATCCGCTTATGATCACTGCTTTAAGGTTATTAATCCCTATGATTAAGAGTATTCCTTATAGTATATCACCCTAGCGGAGGTTAGAGGTATGCCTACTTCATTTTACCAAAATGGATGTTCATGGAGAAATCCCGGAACGCGTTCACACTGATGAACCTCAGGCTCGCTTTCAGCCCAGACGACTTTACTGCATCGTTAAACCCTTGAACAGTGCTATAGATTTTATCGGGGCTGAGATCGTCGATCCAGAAGAATGATGGTGAGACGTAGGAAAACCCATTAGCCCTCAGGAAGCCGCGCAGCACTTTACGCAGCGAAACATTGTCGGTGCCCGTGACACCAAAGCCGAACGATACGTTATTTTTCGCCATTATTATCTCTGGTCAAATATATAGGTGAAAGGGACGGAGGGATTTTACGAAAATCTGTTCACATGTGCTCGGCGCTTCTACCAGCGATCCATCTCTCAACATCCAGCTGACGCCAAGCAACGGCTCTACGACTGATTTTGATAGGTCGCGGAAATTCCCCCCGGCTCATCGCAGCGTAAAGCGTCGAACGGCTCAGGCCGACCATGCGTTCGACCTCCGGTCTTCTCATTAATGCACACATAGGCAAACTCCAAATTCTTCTGTCTTCTCGACGGGTTTGCCTAAATTATATCCCGAAAATGTCGTGTCAACACATGCACAATAAAAGTAATAGGATATGAACTGATAGGATAGTAAAAGTAAGATTGTTTGGCTATTACCTGTCTACTAGCGTGGACTACTATAACTAATACATCAAGTTAGCTAGAGAGCGGCAGCGTTCCGACGTAAATCGACCAGTCTTTCATAAGATAAATTCTTTTTTCGTATAGATCAGAGCGGGCGTATGCGGCCTCCGCTTTGTCTTTGATGACGTGCGCAAGGGCGAATTCGATAACCTCGCGCGCATGGTGGGTCTGCTCACCAGCCCAATCCCTAAACGATGAACGAAACCCATGCGGCACCGCCGGTATCGCTAATTCCTTCATCAGCTTCGAAAGGGTCATATCAGATAAGGGCCTGCCCTGCTTTGATCCGGGGAAGACCAAATCGCATTCTGGTTGCTTGAACGCGTTCGCCTCATTGAGGATAGACAGGCAACGCGGCGACAATGGCACACGATGAGCCTTCTTTGCCTTCATACGACTGGCAGGGATGGTCCATTCAGCTTTGTCGGTATCGACCTCGTTCCATGTTGCTTTGAGGACTTCGCCCGAGCGGCATGCCGTCAACACCAGGAATTCGAAGGCAAGCTTGGTGACAGCGCTGGCTTTGCTTGATTGAACAGCGCGAATGGCGCCGCCAACCTGATCATAAGGCAGGGCCTTCCGATGCTGCACGGTGGACCGGTCATGCCGGGGTAGAGCCTTGGTGATGGCATCGGCGGGATTGTCCACGCGCCATCCCATCGCTATCGCCCATTTGAATACACTGCCGACCCTCTGCTTTACACGACGGGCAGTTTCAGGGTGCGTGTTCCAGATCGGCGTTAGGGCTGTCAAAACATCGGCGCTGGTCAACAGCGTTATACGCTTTGGCCCAAAATGAGGGAAAACGAACGACTCCATCGTTGCCAACCACTGCTTGCCGTGTTTGTCATTGCGCCATGTAGGCTCATTCAGCCGATGGACTTCCCTTGCCGCTTCCTCGAAAGTCAGGACGCCCTGCTCGCGCTTTTTGTCGGCAATCGGGTCTTTGCCCTGCCGTGCCGCTTTTCTGTTCTGTAGGGCCGTTTCACGGGCTTCTGCGAGGGGTATCAGCCTAGCGCTACCCAGCCCCACGTCCCGACGCTTGCCGCTTATAACGATCCGCTGAACCCAGCGCTTTGCGCCGTGGGAATCGACCTTGAGGTAGAGGCCATTGCCATCGGCATAGAATCCCGCATCTTTAACCGTGCGAACGAACGCGGCGCTTAGCTTCTTGTCGGGGTGAGCGCCCTGCGCCTTGCCTACCACCTGAAATCCTCCGTCGAACCTTAGCGCCCCACATAGGAACCAACATTCGGAACGGGAATAGGTGAATTTTTGCCGGAACTTATCGGAACTCGGAAACTATAAGATACTCTAAACAAAAGACATTTGGAATTAGTCGGAACGCGCTGGAATGGCGGACTAAAGCCTCCGTCTCCGCCACCCGATACCCAGCGCGCCTGCATCCCCCAGGCAAGGCTCCCGGCCTCGCCGGACGATTCGGGTTTGCGAGCCCCGCGATCGGGAAGCTTTCGCTCCGGCAACGAGCGGGACAGGCTTGATTCACCGGGCGGCCGCCAGATGCGCCATTCATCTGGAACAGGAGCCAAGAATG
>DATLHW010000137.1:0-7771 GCA_035539675.1 Burkholderiales bacterium
GGCGCTCCATTACCAAACTTCTCCCCAAAACGATTTCGAGCCTGAATCGATAATCGCCCTTCCGACGGATTCACCTGCTCAACTAGCCATGCAGATCGACGATGAAATCGATACACCAACTCGCGTCGGCCTTTATCGAAAAACCAAATCCCGTCCTTTATATCGCCAGCCAAATCGCTCTTCTCTCCAACGTATCCGCTCAGCGGACGCTCATCCAATAACAACGCCGGATTCGAACCGATCAACGCCTGCATTTCCTCCGGCTGATTTACCGTCATCAAGTGCGCTACTTTCAATTGCAGCCCAATCTTCAAGTTACGCGCTGTCCAGTCAAATGCGCTACGCTCCGCCGCTTGTTGCGTTCGCGACAACGCGGACGCAAGCACCACCGAAAACAGAACAATCACCACTAGAGCTACGCTTAGCTCTATCCATGTGATCCCGCGACCATACTTATTCGCAGCCATGCTCAGCGAATCATCGCCTTACCCAGGTCCCAGATTGGCAGGAATACCCCCAGTGCAACAATGAGCACGATCACACCGAGGAAAACAATCAAGATCGGTTCAATCTGCGCCGACAACGTCTTCAACTCGTATTCGGTCTCACGTTGGTACGCATCAGCGATTTCGTCCAGCAAATCGTCCAGGGCTCCAGACTCTTCTCCTACAGCCACCATTTGCAATACCACCGGCGTAAAGATCCCTGCGCCAATCGCGGTCCGCAATAGACTTTCCCCTCGTTCAACCCCTTCCCGCATTTTGTCGATACGAGACGCCATGAAAGCGTTATCGACAACCTGCGCCGTCACCGTTAGCCCCTGCACCACAGGCACGCCACTCTTCAGTGCAAGCGCCAAGCTGCGGGAAAATCGGGCTAGCGTCGCCTTGACAACGATCTTGCCGGCGACAGGAATTTGTAGTTTGAATCTATCCCACGCCAAGCGACCGCCCGAAGTACGAACAAACATGATGAAGCCATACGCGCCACCGACAATACCCACGAACAAGAGGGGCCAGATGGCTATCATGAATTCAGAAAAACCAATCAGCAACTGCGTCATGAACGGCAGTGGAGTGTTCAAACCTTTGTATACTTTGGCGAAGGCGGGGATCACTATGAAGCTGATCACGCCCATCGCAAGAGCCATCACCACTAGCACGAAAATCGGGTAGCGCACCGCCGACTTGATCTGCTCGCGCATGAATTTTTCAAATTCGAGGTGATGGAATAACCGAAGAAAAACTTCCTCAAGTCGGCCTGTCAGTTCCCCTACCCGCACCATCGCGATATAAAAAGAATCGAACACTTTTGGATGACGAGCCAAGCTGGCCGATAACTCCCGACCGCTATCGAGACCCTCGCGCACTTCACGCAACATCTTCACCATGGCCTGATTGTTGGTCGATTCCTGCAAGCCAGCGAGCGCGCGAAGAATCGGCACTCCCGCCTTAAGCAGCGTATAAAGCTGACGGCTGAAGAACATGATGTCTTCATGTCGAATCTTGTTGTTGGACCACGACGTCAAACCACCTATTTTGGTTTTCTTTACCGGAACAATATTTAGCGGAGTGATGCCGCGCCCTAGCAGCAAATCGGCTACCGCCTCGACATTGACGCCGTCCAATTCTCCCTGAACCAAAGATCCGAGATTGCTCCGACCTTTATAAGCAAAGCTCTCCATCAGCTTTCCTCGAACTGGCCACTGATGTGCATGGCCTCCGCGACCGTCGTCTGCCCCTGAGCCACCAATCGAACAGCATCGCGACGAAGCGTTTCTTCGCCCATTTGTTGACGCGCGGCCTGCAGGAATATGGCGGGATCGTCCTGATTGGCCGCATCAACGACGCGCTCGGTCATTTCGAGCACTTCATAGACGCCGGTGCGCCCTTGGTAACCTGTGCCATTGCAACGAGGGCAGCCAGCGCCATGCATGTAGCGATGCTCATTCACTCGATCGCCTAATTCGTAACGCAACCATTGCCGCTCATTCGGCGCCAATTGATAAGGCCTTACACACGACTCGCAAATCACCCGAACCAACCGTTGTGCAACAATCACCTGTAGAGACAACGCCACCATGAATCGTGGCACCCCCATATCCCGCAAACGAATCGGTGTGCTAACAGCGTCATTGGTATGCAATGTGGACAAAACCATGTGACCCGTCATCGCCGCGCGCATGCCGATCTCGGCGGTCAACCGATCGCGCATTTCACCCAGAAGCAGAATGTCAGGATCTTGACGTAACGCGGATCGCAGCACGCGCTCAAAGCTCAAATCGATCTTGTCATGCACTTGCACTTGATTGATTCCGGGCAGCCGATATTCGACTGGGTCTTCAACCGTGATGACCTTCTTTTCGGGCGTGCTGATCTCATTCAATGCGGCATATAGCGTTGTCGTTTTTCCGCTTCCTGTCGGACCTGTCACTAACACCATGCCGCTGGGGCGACGAATCGCTCGGCGCATGCTGTCGAGAATGCGTGGCGGCATTCCCAACCGGCTCAGCGCGAGCAAACCGTTGGCTTGACTCAACAAGCGCATTACGACGGATTCACCAAATTGCGTGGGCATTGTGGATATCCGCACGTCCACCGAATTATTGTGCACCTTGATATTAAAACGGCCGTCCTGCGGTAAACGTTTCTCCGAAATATCAAGACCGGCCATGAGCTTCAATCGCAACACCAAGGCCGTAGCGATCTTCATATCCGCCTCGGTCTGCACGTGCAGAACACCGTCAATACGGAAACGGATGCGCAGGTTGCGTTCTTGCGGTTCGATATGAATGTCGGAAGCGCGCACCTGGATTGCATCCTCGAAAACCGATTGCAGCAATTTGACGACCGGCGCTTCTTCCAAGCCCGGCGTGATGCCGAGGAGTTCGCCGAAATCCACATGCGCATCGCCTAACTCAGCGCCGAGTTCTTTAGCAAGCCCGGATATTTCTTCGGTGCGACGATAAATGCGATCGATGTTGGCAAGCAGCAACGACTCTGTCACCACCGCCAATTCGATGTTACGTTTTAAAATTCGGGATAGCTCGTCGTAGGCAAGAAGATCAGTTGGATCAACGACCGCGACTAATAAAGCGCTACGGCGCTCTTCTGCAACGAGGGCTCGAAAACGCCGCGCTTGGGTTTCCGATAATAATTGAGTGAGTTCTGGACTGATGTTGTAATGCTTGAGGTCGATGTAGGGAATATTAAGTTGCTTGGCGAGCGCCTGCGAGATCCCCTCTTCGGTGACGTAACCGCTGTCGATCAGCACACGCCCCAGCTTGCGTCCGCTGCGTTTCTGCTCCTCGAGCCCAAGCTTAAGCTGATCTTCCGAGACCAACCGCTGTTGTACTAGAAGCTCACCAAGTCGGACCTTCTCCGGTCGCCCCATCCTCGCCCCTCTTACTCAGAATTGACTGAAATTTTAACCACTTATCTGAATAACTTAAACCTTTTTCACAAAACTGGCAAATATTGTTTTAGTTATTAGAAACAGGAGCGTCGAATCATCTTGGAGACATAAAAATACAAAAAAAGCCCGCATGAGCGGGCCTTTCTTTGTGGCTGGCGAGATGACTATTTGTCGGGCGCGTGTCTACTCGCTTACCTATATATCAATACGGGTATTTTGCTATGAGCCAGTACTTTCTGAGTCTGGCTCCCAAGCAAAACAGACTGAACGCCACCCCTCCCGTGTGACGCCATAACAATAAGATCGCAATCCGTATCTTTCGCGGTTTGGATGATGGCCTCATAAGGATGGTCATTCACGACGCTCAGGGTTTCGCATGCAACCCCATACTCTTGAGCCATCCCGGCGATGACTGCAAGGTATTTCTCGGCATGAGCCTTACTATCTCTAGCAAACTCTTCCTTGGTTTCCTCCAACATTTCGGTCCGGTAAGTCAGCACATGAAACTTCGGAATGACATAGAGACCGGTTATCGGAGCATTAACACTACGGGCCAACTGCACTCCTTTTTGAATAGCAACCTCGGATAACTTGGAACCATCGGTGGGTATTAAAAGACGCTTAAACATATCGACCTCCCTTCAGCGAATGGGTCGTTTGATCTAGCGCGCACCGCAGACCGCAAAAACAACATAGCGCAACGGCTGGCGCCAGCACTAGCGGTCGGCGCCGCTCTGAGGAACATCACCGACCACATATCCATTAGACGACTGGAAAGCGGAAAATACAAGGTCGCAAAGCGAAACAAACCTTCAACCTAGAAACGGCGATTGGACTCACACTTGGGTACGTAGCGTGGCCACCCATTTGGTGAAGCATCAAACTGCGGTAACCTTCAAAAAGGTAAGACCTTTCCAAGGGCAACAAGCGGTCAATCGCCGTTTCCAGGGTTTAACGCCGGGCAAAGCAAAGACTTCAAGAAAACTCCCCCGGGTAAAGGGGGAGCGATACGAATAAAAGAATCATCAATACCGCAGTGCAACAAGACTATTTTGTCGCCGCAGTGAGCATTTTTTCCAAATCCGCCGCCGGCACGGCGCCCGGTACTTTGCGACCATTGGCGAAATAAATCGTCGGCGTGCCATTAATCCGGAGTTTTGCGCCGACTTCCGTAAGTTTGTCCACGGGCGAGTCGCATGTGGCAGCAGCGGTTGGCGCCACGTCTCGGAGCATGAAGTCATACCAAGCTTTCGCTCGGTCTGGCGAACACCAAATCGATTTCGATTTTTCTCGAGCTTGTGGATGCAGCGAATCGATTGGAAGCAAGAAATAATGGATTGTCACATCCGAAACTTTGTTTAGTTCACTCTCAAGGCGCTTACAAAATGGACAATCCGGATCGGAGAAAACGGCTAGTTTGCGCGCGCCCGTTCCCTTGACCACCTTAAAGGCGAGATTGAACGGCAACGCATTGAAGTCAATTTGGGTGAGTTCGCTCAGTCGACCACCAGTCATATTCTCTCCCGACTTCAGGTCATACACGCTACCTGCAATCAGAAAGCTGCCATTTGCGTCCGTATAGATAATCGGCGTCCGCCACTCCGGCGCGTAAATTTCATACAAACCGCCAAATTTTGTCTTCGTTACTTTTTCTATTTTTATTTCAGGGGCCTTTTCCTGAAAAGCCTTCCGAATGACCGCCTCACTGGCATTGGCTCCGCAGGCGACCAAAGCAGCGGTAGCGGAAAGAAGCACAAGGGTCTTTTGGAAAAAAGTTGCGATGGTCATTTTTGACCCTCCGTAGGAAATCGTCTTATTTAATGGATTAGGCCCGTCCGCCTCGTCGCGAAAAAGGCGCATTACTAACCCAAATGAAGTGTGGTTTTGAACGGGAAATCGTGGTTTGGTTCAGCGCACGGGAGTGTAGCTAAAAACGCGATAGCTGTCTGGCGTTGGTTCGGCTCCTCTCAAGACGCTCTGCCTTCAAACCTAGGACTTACGCAAAACCGTCCCAGCAAGGCGCGCTGACGCAGACAGTACGAGCTTGTACGGCAAGGAAGCGCAACGCCGCTGGGGCGATTTTGCGTAAGTCCTAAAACTGACAAACGCCCACACTTGAAGTAATCGACGATAGCTGGATGTCAGTGAAAACGTCCACGAACCCGTAGATAAACTTGAGCATTCAGCCAAGAATCTGCCAAAATCCGCCGCATGCACAATCTCCATGGATTGTATTTCACGGTGGCAAGTAACAACAGCCAACGCCGATCAACCGATCCTACAACAGCTAATACATCCAACCACCTAGGAGGGAGACAAATAATCATGCTGAAATCTCTACTCGTCCTTGCGCTAACGCTTTTTCAAGTGAGCGCCATGGCCAGCGTCCCCACTTACGCCTTTGGAATAAACGAAGGCGCCACAACAGCCACAGGCGTCGAAATCGCCGCCAAATATAAGCCCTTTATTGACTATCTTGCCAAGAACCTTAATGCAGAGTTGACGCTCGACCCAGTCAGCAACATCAAGCGCTCAGAGGAACGCCTTAAAGAAGGCAAGTACGACATCATTTTCGGTAAGTCGATTAACTTACTTGCCACTGCGATCAGAGACAAGAATTATCAAGCCATTGCAAAGCGCGAAAAGCCCTATGAAAGCGCGTTTATCGTGAGCAAGGATTCCAAGATTCATTCGCTTAAGGACATCGGAAATGCAATCATTTACACACCGAGTCCTCGCGCATTTACGTCAAAACTGGCATTCGCCGCATTAAAGGAAGCGCAGATTCCCCTTAAGCCGGAACAGTTAAAGAACACGGAGAGTCAAGAAGCGATTCCATTCGCCATTACAAATAAATTTGGCGAAGTAGGCGTGGTGAATCCGACTGTGGCGAAGCAGTGGAAAGAGTCGGGCGGAAAAGTAATTTTTACGACAAAGCCGATGCCCAATTGGTCGATCATCGCGTCACACCGCGTCTCGGCCGACCATGTGGAAAAGCTCCGTGAGCTTTTGGTCGACATGAAAAACAATCCGGAAGGCAAAGCAATTCTTGATAAGTTAGGCGTGGAGGCGTTGGTTCCCGCCAAAAAAGCGGAGTATCTTGGCTTGTTGCAATATATTGGAGATTAGCCATACATTGGCTGTTCCTGATCCCAGACGAGAAAACGGCCTTGCAAACTGCAAGGCCGTTTTTTTTACCTAAATAAAAACAAACAACGCTTATTTTGCCGCAATGGGCGCCTTTTTATTCTTGCTTTCCCATGCTTTCGCGGCATCAACGACTGCCTCAAACGCCGTTCCACTTTCGAGCAACGCTTTCTTAACGCTCTCATCAAGCGGCTTCTCAATGCCCAAATCGTCCAACGGCATGCTGTTCTCCCGCACCGACTTGAGGAGACGTTTTATTTCTCCAGCCGCATGAGCCGGGGTCTGCAAAAGCACCAGCTTCTTCATGCCATCGGGATTGTTCGGCACATGGCAGGTCTCGCACTGGCCCTCGCGCATCCTCAACGCAAGATCCTTGTAAGCCACATCCAACTTGGCTTTATAAGGATTATTGGCGCTAAACAATCCATCGAATAAGGTGACCTGCGGCTGCGACTTGCCCGCAGCGTCCGTCCACATCCATTTACCGTCAAATTTTTCATGCGCGACAGGGTCCACTTTCAATAGTGGTGGGGTCGAACCTTTCGCGGTGAATTGGCTAACTTTGATCGTAGCGGCTTGCGGATCGATCCATAACAGAAGTGAATTTGCATTCTCATAAAAATTCCACTTATCAGCCTCATGCCAGAACGGATAAGGAAATTGACCCGGCGCGAGCCGGTTGCGGAATGCCGTTTCCAATCGAACCAAAAACAAACGCTCTTTCTCCACGTATTCCACCGTGTGCTTGCCATTGAACATGAATAACGGCAGGTACATGCTTGTCCAAACGTCGGGAGCAAATTGCGTCAATTTAGTATTTTTTAACGTAGCGTTCGGATCCTTCTGCCGGCCCCATAACACATAGGGAGGCAATGCGCGTCTCGTCTGGGAATCTTCGAACAATCCGCGGCGACAGGCGTTGTAGGCGGATTCGTCGTTTGGCTGAACCACCGGGCAATGCTTCGCCAGTTCAGCGGCCAAATCCGCCGCCAATCGATTCACTTTCTGCTCACCTTGAGCCGCCACATCGGACTGCGCAAACGTTGAAAATGGCAAACCTGTGATACCGATGAGACCCAACATAGTCATACGAACTGCAAGAACCGAGGTTCTTTTAAATTTCGTCATACATTCCCTCCTCGACTGTTGATAAAGACTCTTCAATTAAAAATCCCACGATAAAATTTTCATCACCACCGATCATTTGTAT
>DATLHW010000138.1:0-12188 GCA_035539675.1 Burkholderiales bacterium
GCGATGTCTGGCGCGAAGTAGGTATAGAGGCCGTTTTCTCTTTGCAGCACTCGATCTTTTTCGTCACCGAACGCGCTGGATTTGAACCACAGCGCGCCGTCCTGGCGGTAGGTGTAACCACGCTTATCCAATTCTTCGAGCGCGTGTTGCAACATGCCGTTGTCATACAGCGATTGCTCGGAGAACCAAAGGTCGTAATGCACGCCGAACTCTTGCAGATCGTCCCGCATGTCACCCACTTGTTCCGTGAGCGCATGTTGATGGAAGTAGGCGTAGTTGTCGCCGAGTCGCTTTTTTGCGTTGGCGATTAGCGCATCGAGGTAGCCTTCCGGGTCTTCCTCCGGCGTTGGCGAGTCAACGATTGGGCCATCGATATCGACGAAGCGATCCTTGTAGGCCAATTTGATCTGCTCGGCCATGGTGACTACGTAATCGCCTTGATAGCAGTTATCCGGATAGGTGAAGGGAACGTGGAAGAGCTCCAGGTAACGCAGCCACGTGGATAGCGTCAGGATATCCATCTGCCGTCCGGCGTCGTTGACGTAGTACTCGCGATGGACGTGATATCCGGCGGCGTCCAACACATTGGCGAGGCTTGCGCCAAAAGCGGCGGCGCGTCCGTGCGCGACATGCAGCGGGCCGGTCGGATTACTGGAGACGAATTCAAGAAGGATTTTCTGACCTTTGCCCAAATCGACGCGGCCGTAGTTCTTGCCCTCGGTGAAAATCGTTTTCACGACCTGTTGCTTCGCGGCTGGCGCAAGGAAGAAATTAATGAAGCCCGCTCCAGCGATTTCCGCTTTCGCGATGATGGGAGAGGAGGGAAGCGCTTTCAATAATTGATCCGCCACATCGCGCGGGTTTTTTCGTAACGCTTTTGCCGCTTGCAGCGCAACGTTGCATGCGTAGTCGCCATGCGATGATTGTTTAGGCCGGTCCAAGTCGATCGCGATATTCGTGGCCTCCGGTATTGCAGCCGCTACAGCGCTACGGATTAATGCAATGAGTTGGGATTTTAGATCGAGGAGGGCGTTTGTTTGCATGATGTGGGAGGCCGAATTGAGGCGAGGATTATACCATTGGCATTCAGTGCGATTTCTACCTATCGCCTGCGAATTGCAGAGCGTATTTCCATTTTCAAATTAATTGCGAACGCGAAAACGGCGCGCTGACAGTGCAAATAGTGCGGCAAGCGACGCTGACAAGACGCCCGATTAATATTGAAATGGAATAAATGAAGACTCACAGTTCTAGCGGGTCCACATCAATGGCCCACCTGACCTCGCGAGCAGAAATTTCTTCGAGCTTGGCCCGCCATTCATGTAGGAAACGTTGCAGAGGGCTGCGGGAATTTGCTTGGATAAGCAGTTGCCAACGCGATCGCCCGGCGATGCGGGCGATGGGAGCGGGTACGGCGTCGAACACATGTACTCGTTGAGCGAGCGGCTTGGCGATTGAAGCGCATTGTTGCGTGAAGTCGCGCGCCGCTTCGTCGCTTAGGGATTCCACTCGCAACAGTGCGTGAAAGGTATAGGGCGGAAAGTGCGCTTCTCGTCGAACCTGCAATTGTAAATTGGCGAACTCGGCGAAATTGTGCCGCTTCAGCGCGGCGAATAAGGGGTGTTCCGGAAAGGCTGTTTGCACGAGCACCTCCCCAGGGATGCCGGCCCGTCCCGCTCGTCCGGCCACCTGCATGAGCTGTGCGAAGAGCTTTTCTTCGGCGCGGAAATCGCCACTGTAAAGGGAGCCGTCGGCATTAATGACTGCCACCAACGTGAGTTTCGGAAAGTCATGTCCCTTGGCGAGCATTTGGGTGCCGACGAGAATGTCCACGTCATCCGCGTGCACTCGTTCGATAAACGAAGCGAGCGTCGCCTTGCTGGCGACGGTGTCTCTATCCACGCGCAGAATCCGGGCTGTTGGAAGTTGTTCCGTGAGCCACGCCTCAACGCGTTGAGTGCCTTGGCCGACGCCGCGCAAATCTGCGTTACCGCAGCTTGGGCAATGAGCGGGGGAGGGCGCATCCAGCCCGCAGTGGTGGCAACGTAACCGATTGTTGCGCGCATGTAATGTCAGCTTGGCGCTGCAACGCGAGCAGCAGGATATCCAACCGCATTGGGGGCAAAGCAATACCGGCGCGTAACCGCGACGGTTGATGAATACCAAGCTTTGTTCGCCGCGCTCCAGGCGTTGCCGCAATGCTTCAAGAACAGGTTGTGATACGCCCTCCCGCTGCTTCTTCTCGGTGACGATCAGTTTCACTTCAGGTAGTGACGCCTCCGGTACTGCGCGCGAATTGAGTTGAAGTAGATGGAAGCGTTGAGTGTTGGCGTTGTGATAGCTTTCCAACGAAGGCGTCGCGGAGCCGAGTATTACGGGAATTCCGAGTTGCTTGGCGCGATAGATCGCGACATCCCGCGCCGAGTAACGCAATCCATCCTGCTGTTTGAAAGAGTTATCGTGTTCTTCGTCCACCACGATCAAGCCCAATTGCGGTAGCGGCGTGAAGATCGCTAAGCGGGTGCCTAGAACGATGCGCGCTTGTCCCGATTGCGCCGCAAGGTAGTGATTGACGCGTTCGCCTTCGGCCAGATGGCTATGCAGGCTCACTTGCGATACGCCAGGAAAGCGGGCGCGGAAGACGGATTCCAATTGCGGCGTGAGGTTGATTTCGGGCACCAGCACCAGCGCCTGCTTGCCTCGTGCGAGTGTTTCCTTCACGAGGCGCAAATAGACTTCGGTTTTTCCGCTACCAGTAACGCCGTGTAGCAAGTTGACGCTGAAGCTGTCGAGCTTGGCTAAGACCGTGGAAACAACGGCGCCTTGTTCACTGGATAACGAAGGCTCTGGCGAAGGGGCAGCGCTTGCGCCAAGAATGCCCGCCGGTATTTTTTCTGTTGAGATTAGTTCATCGGCGGCCAGTTGCGGTAGTAAGCGCACAGCTTGAGGAGAGATCGCGCTAATCTCGTCTCGCCGCAATACGCCGTTTGTTTGCAGAGCGCCCAACAGCTTGCGTTTTACAATTGCGCGAACAGGTAACGCGCTTACGTCGAAAGCGCGACCCGCTTCCGTCAATCGGACGATCTCAATCGATTTCCCAAATACGGGCTTCGCACGCCGCAATCCCGGCGGCAACGCATTCATGATGACTTCGCCGATGGGATGATGGTAATAGTTGCGACAAAACTCGAACATAGCCAGCGCATGAGAATCCAGAGGTAAAGCGTCTCTGAAGATTTGGATGGCTGGCCTCAGTTTTTCCGCCGGTAGATCGGATGTTTGCGCCACGTTGTGGATGACGCCCACGAGTTTTCGGCCGCCGAAAGGAACCAGTATTCGACGGCCTACATCCTCCGCGCTGGCGTCTGACGCCAAGTAATCAAAAAGCCGGTCGAGCGGAATGTCCAGCGCCACCTTGGCTACAGTCAATCGAGTTTCTCCATGGACTTCGCATTTGTGAGTTTTAGGCGCTCGACATGTGGTTGTGATGTCGTGAGCGAAGGCGCTTCCATGATTTTTCCACGGCTTTGGCGAGCCGCGCTTCTTGAAGTCAAGAGGCCATCGATAAAGTGACGCTTGTCACAAACTCTTAAAGTAAATTCTACGAAAGCGACGCAACTTACTTAACTTATGAGGTTTTCAAAGCTACCCACATTTCCTGTGGATAACTTTGTTCATAAGTCGCCACTAACTTGTATCTCCCCTCGTAAGAGGGTCAATTTCCGTCGATTGCTTAAAAAATACGCGTTATTTTTTTGTATTAAAATCAATGACTTGATTTATTGCGCCAATTATATTGATTATATTGAGAGGATGCTTGACCCCCATTCTGATTTTGTGCATAAGCGCTTGAAAGGGGGCTTGACAGATGTTTAACGACTATTTTTCCGACTTAATTCGTGCACTGCGGCAACTAATTCGGCAACGCTTTCTGGCGGCGTATGTTGCGATACACCATGGCCTAAATTGAAGACGTGTCCAGACCCTGAGCCAAAAGCATTGAGAATCGCTTTCGCCTCGGCCCGAATGGCTTCTTTCGATCCGAAAAGCGTCATCGGGTCCATATTCCCTTGTAGGGCGACTCTATTTCCGACTCGCGAACGCGCCGCGTTGATATCAATTGTCCAATCGAGGCCGATCGCGTCCACGCCGATATCCGCAATGGATTCTAGCCACAGCCCGCCGCCCTTTGTGAAAGCGATGACGGGCACTTTTTCGCCGTCATGCTCACGTTTTAGATTAGAGACAACCTGTTCCATGTAACGTAAAGAAAACTCGCGGTAGGCGCGATGCGAGAGAGCGCCGCCCCAAGTGTCGAACAGCATGACGGCTTGAACACCCGCTTCGATTTGAGCGTTGAGGTAAGCCGCGACGGCTTGCGCCGTGGTTTCTAAAAGACGGTGCAATAAATCAGGACGCTTGTACAGCATGGACTTGATCAGGCGAAAATCATCGCTGCCGCCGCCTTCTATCATGTAACAAGCAAGCGTGAAGGGACTTCCAGAAAACCCGATTAGCGGTACGCTGTTATTAAGCGTCTTGCGGATTTGTTCAACTGCATCGGTGACATACTTTAGTTCGCTTGCTATGTCAGGCACGTGAAGGGCTTTGATCGCCGCCTCATCTCGAACCGGCCGTGCGAATTTTGGTCCCTCGCCCTCAGCGAAATAGAGACCTAATCCCATCGCGTCCGGCACGGTCAGAATGTCTGAAAACAGGATTGCCGCGTCGAGTGGAAAGCGGGCCAATGGTTGCATCGTGACTTCGGTCGCGAGATTCGGGTTTTTGCAGAGGGCTAGAAAACTTCCAGCGTGGCTGCGCGTGGCGTTGTATTCCGGCAGATAACGACCGGCTTGGCGCATGATCCAGATAGGCGTGTAATCGGTTGGCTGGCGCAATAGGGCGCGCAAAAAGGTATCGTTTTGAGGGCGGGGCATTGGTGGATAGGCAAGCGGATTTAAAGCGAGAGTTTAACATCTCGGTTTGGAATCCTTGATTACTTGCAATGATCAAAAACTAAACAGGTTTTTAGTTCACTTGCAGGGCACTATTTCAAGAATGGCGAATCAAAGCGGCTGGATAAGACAAAGGCTTCGCCGACGGCTGAGCTATACTCCAATGCTGATCCCCATCAATAAGGGGTATTTACCTAACGAAGGAGAGAATGATGCGACGATTTCTAACCATGTTAATGATTGCTTTTGCCGGAACCGGTACATTGGTGATAGCCGAGGCGGAAGCGAAGCGCCTGGGAGGCGGCAAATCCATCGGCATGAAACGTGATACGTCGTCTGACGCCTCCAAGGCTCCTGCGGCTCAACCTCAACAAAACGCCAGTCAATCCACGGCCGCTGCAGCCTCGCCCACTGCCGCAGCTGCGAAACCAGGTATGTCACGATGGCTTGGACCACTGGCTGGTTTTGGTTTGGGCGCTATGCTGATGTCGATGTTTGGCGGTGGCGCAATGATGGGAGCGCTTGGAAATATATTAATGATCGCCTTGTTGATCGGGGCGGTGTTCTTTGTGATTCATATGCTGCGTAAGAAGGCTTCTCCGACGGCATCTCAGCCCATGCAATATGCGGGCGACGCTGGAAGAATGCCGACGACTGATCTTCCTTTCGCCGGTGGGGTCGCCGCTAAGCCCATGGCTGCAGAAGCAAACCGCTACCCGGAAGGATTCGATGCGGAGGGGTTCGTACGGCAAGCCAAGGTTTCCTTCATGCGTTTGCAAGCAGCGAACGACACGAAGGACATCCGCGATATTCGCGACTACACGACGCCTGAGTTATACGCAGAGCTTGCAATGCAAATCCAAGAGCGTAGCGATGGTCCTCAAAAGACGGATGTGGTTACATTGAATGCAGAACTATTGAATGTAACGGTCGAAGAAGATCAAGCAATCGCAAGCGTCCGCTTTACGGGCCTTGTCCGGGAAGAAGAAGCGAGCGGCGCCACCCCGGTAGATGAGACTTGGCATGTGGTGAAGAATCCAAAGGATCCTAAAGCGACATGGTTAATCGCTGGTATCGAGCAGAACGTTTGATGGCGGTTATGGAATAGTGAAGATGCGTTGTTGGCGTCTTTCATAAAAAATAAGGCGGACCTGAGGTCCGCCTTATTTTTTGTGGAGATGATTTGCTACGTTATCGCGGCAAATCCGAGGCTCCCATTAAATACTCGTCGACTGCTCGCGCTGCTTGTCGTCCTTCGCGAATTGCCCACACCACCAGTGATTGCCCTCTCCGCATATCGCCTGCGGCGAAAACCTTCGGGTTGGATGTCCGATAGCAGCCCGCGCCATCCGTTGTCGCCTTGACGTTACCACGCGGGTCAAGCGTCACGCCGAGTTGCTCCAGCATTCCTTTTTGCACGGGATGAACGTAACCCATTGCAAGCAGCACCAAGTCCGCAGCGATGTCGAATTCAGAGCCTGGGACATCACGCATTTTCATCGCGCCTTTGTCGTCCTTATACCACTCCAATTTCGCTGCATGCAGCATGGTTACTTTTCCATCCTTGCCGGAAAAACCTTTGGTTACCACGGAAAAGTCGCGCTCACAGCCTTCTTCATGCGAAGAGGAAATGCGAAGCTTCATGGGCCAATAAGGCCAAGTGAGAGGCTTGTTTTCCTGTATCGGCGGTTCGGGCATCAGTTCGAAGTTGGTGACTGATTTGGCGCCTTGACGGATAGAGGTGCCGACACAGTCAGAGCCTGTATCGCCGCCGCCGATCACAACAACATTCTTGCCCGTCGCCACAACTTGGTTTGGAACCTTATCGCCAGCAACCACTTTGTTTTGAAGTGGTAAAAAGTCCATGGCGAAGTAAATGCCGCTTAACTCACGTCCTGGCACTTCGAGCTCGCGCGGTTGCTCGGAACCTCCGGACAGCACTACTGCGTCGAATTCGCCTAGCAACTTATTCGCGTCGTAATTTACGCCAACATGAACATTTGTTCGGAACTCCACACCCTCGGCCTGCATTTGCTCCAGGCGGCGATCAATGTGAATCTTTTCCATCTTGAAGTCAGGAATGCCATAGCGTAATAGGCCACCAATACGGTCATTCTTTTCAAATAGGACAACGTCATGTCCAGCGCGTGCGAGTTGTTGCGCGCAAGCCATGCCCGCGGGACCAGAGCCAATAACGGCGACACGTTTACCAGTCTTTTTTAACGAGGGCTGGGGGGCGATCCAACCTTCTTTCCAGCCTTTGTCGATAATCGATTGTTCAATCGATTTGATGGCTACCGGATCATTGTTGATGTTAAGTGTGCAGGCCGCTTCGCATGGGGCGGGGCAAACGCGTCCGGTGAACTCTGGAAAGTTGTTGGTGGAGTGCAGTACATCAAGCGCCTCCCGCCAGTTCTGCCGATAAACCAAGTCATTCCAATCAGGAATGATGTTGTTGACCGGACAGCCGGTTTGGCAAAAAGGAATGCCGCAATCCATGCATCGGGCGCCTTGTTTGCCCATTTCAGCATCGGGGAGGGGGAGTAAAAATTCCTTGTAAAACTGGACGCGCTCCGCCACCGGCTCGTATGACCGATCCTTGCGTGCGATTTCCATAAACCCTGTGACCTTACCCATTTACGACTGCCTCCCTCTTCACTTCTTGTGTTTCAGCTTGCGCCTGCTCGGCGGCCATTTCGGCCAGCGCGCGGCGATACTCTTGCGGCATGACTTTCACGAACTTGCACCGGTACTCACCCCAGTTATCAAGGATGAGCTTGGCGCGCGCGCTACCGGTGTATTTGAGATGTTTTTCGATCAATCCACGCAGCAATTCGTCATCGGCGATGCCGAGATGGTTTACGTTGACCTTGCCATGGCTTTCGGCGTCCGCGCCGGACTCTTTCAGCGCCTCTTCCTCGTCCGGGACTGTTTCCAGATCCACCATGGCGAGGTTGCATCGACGCTCGAAGTCGCCGGCTTCGTCCAGCACATAGGCGACGCCGCCGCTCATGCCAGCAGCGAAGTTACGGCCCGCTTGACCAATTACAACCACGGTTCCACCTGTCATGTATTCGCAACCATGATCGCCAACGCCTTCCACTACCGCCATGGCTCCGGAATTGCGCACGGCGAAGCGTTCGCCAGCGACGCCGCGGAAATAAACCTCCCCGCCGATAGCGCCGTAGAGAACGGTATTGCCAACGATAATGTTGTCTTCCGGGACGATGGGGCAGTCTTTCGGGGGATAGACGATGATGCGTCCACCTGAGATGCCCTTGCCGACGTAGTCATTCCCTTCGCCTTCAAGCTCCAAGGTGACGCCATGAGCCAGGAAAGCGCCAAAGCTTTGCCCTGCCGTGCCTTGCATCTTGATGTGAATCGTATCGTCCGGAAGTCCAGCGTGCCCATAGCGTCTTGCAACTTCGCCGGAGAGCATCGCGCCCACGGTTCGATTGACGTTTTTTACCGGCACTTCAAAAGCAACTTTAACTTTGCTCTCGATCGCTGATTTCGCCTTTGCAATGAGTTTGTGATCCAGCGCTTTATCCAGCTCGTGATCCTGTTTCTCGCGGTTGTAAATGGCGACGTCATTGCTAACCGATGGGCGATAGAAGAGTTTGGAGTAGTCCAATCCCTTGGCCTTCCAGTGCTCAATACCGCGACGCATATTGAGTCTTTCTGTACGTCCTACCATTTCGGTAAAGGTGCGGAAGCCTAGCTTGGCCATGTATTCACGCACTTCTTCAGCGACAAAGAAGAAGTAATTCACGACATGCTCGGGTTGACCGGTAAACTTTTTGATCAACTCTGGATCTTGTGTCGCGACGCCGACTGGGCAAGTGTTGAGGTGGCACTTGCGCATCATGATGCAGCCTTCGACGACGAGCGGCGCGGTCGCGAATCCCATTTCATCAGCGCCCAGCAGAGCGGCGATCACGACGTCCCGGCCAGTCTTCATTTGGCCATCGGCCTGCACGGCGATTCGACCGCGCAATTTGTTCAACACCAGCGTTTGTTGCGTCTCGGCCAGACCCACTTCCCAGGGACTGCCTGCGTATTTGACTGACGAGAGCGGCGATGCGCCTGTGCCGCCGTCATGACCTGAAATGGTGACGTGGTCCGCCTTAGCTTTCGCCACGCCAGCAGCCACGGTGCCTACACCAATTTCCGAAACTAGTTTGACCGAAACACTGGCTTGCGAATTTGCATTCTTCAGATCGTGGATCAGCTGCGCCAGATCTTCAATGGAGTAGATATCGTGGTGCGGCGGTGGTGAAATCAAGCCCACGCCTGGCACGGTATGCCGAACTTTGGCGATGTACTTGGAGACTTTGTGGCCGGGTAGCTGCCCACCTTCACCGGGCTTGGCGCCTTGAGCCATCTTTATCTGCAGCATGTCGGCGTTGACCAAGTATTCTGTCGTGACGCCAAAGCGCCCCGCAGCTACCTGCTTAATGGCCGAGCGCATGGAGTCGCCATTCTTCAGGGGAATGTAACGAACGGGATCTTCGCCGCCTTCGCCTGTGTTGGATTTTCCGCCAATGCGGTTCATCGCGATGGCGAGCGTCGAGTGCGCTTCATGCGAAATCGAGCCCAATGACATGGCTCCAGTCGAGAAACGTTTGACGATCTCCTTGGCCGGCTCGACTTCTTCAATCGGAATAGGCTCCCGCGCTTCCGTGATCTCAAACAGGCCTCGCAAAGTCATCAACTTTTCAGTTTGTTCGTTGATGAGTTTCGCGTATTCCTTATAGGTCGAATAGCTGCCGGAGCGGGTGGCGTGTTGCAATTTGGCGATCGAGTCGGGGGTCCACATATGGGCCTCGCCACGTATACGGTAGGCGTATTCGCCTCCTGCATCCAGCGCATCGCGGTAGAGTGGAGCGTCGGAATAGGCTAACCGATGGAGCTTCGCGGCCTCTTCAGCCACTTCCTCAATGCCGATGCCTTCAACGGCGGTATCTGTGCCGGTGAAGTACTTTTCGACAAATTCAGTATTTAGCCCCATTGCTTCGAAAATCTGGGCGCCGCAATAAGACTGATAGGTCGAGATGCCCATTTTGGACATCACTTTCAGCAGGCCTTTCGATATGGCTTTGACGTAGCGCTTGCAAGCTTCCTTGTGAGTGACGTCGTGAGGAATGAAATCCCCCAGGTCGGCGAGCGTTGCAAACGCCAGATTCGGATGAATTGCTTCGGCGCCGAAACCTGCAAGCAGAGCGAAGTGATGGACCTCGCGCGCAGAGCCGGTTTCCACCACGAGGCCGGTGCGTGTACGTAGTCCTTTGCGCACGAGATGCTGATGCACGGCGCTTGTGGCGAGCAAAGCGGGGATCGCCATTAGATCGACGCATATTTCCCGGTCCGTGAGAACGATGATGTTCGCGCCGCCTTTCCGGACAATGTCTTCCGCATCGGCGCATAGCTGGGCAAGCGCAGCTTCCATTCCAGTGGCGCCCCAGGGCGCTGGATAGCACATGGACAACACGGCGGATCGAAACTCACCTTCAGTTAACTCCTCCGCTTGGCGCAGTTTCTCCATGTCATCGAACGTGAGAATGGGCTGGCTTACTTCAAGCCGCATATTTGGCCCGGATCCATCCGGGTCGAGGATGTTGGGCCGAGGACCGATAAATGACACCAGCGACATGACCAATTCTTCACGAATCGGATCAATCGGCGGGTTGGTTACTTGGGCGAATAACTGCCTAAAGTAGGCGTAGAGTGGTTTCGGCCGGTTGGAGAGCACCGCCAACGGGGTGTCGTCTCCCATTGAGCCAACCGCTTCTTGCGACGTGGCGGCCATCGGCGCCATCAGGAATTTTAGGTCTTCCTGCGTATAGCCAAAAGCCTGTTGTCGATCCAGTAATTTGTCTAAATCGGGGGTCGGTACGCAATCTGGATTCGGAATATCTTCCAGGTGCAATTGCGTCTTATCCAGCCATTTCCGATATGGGCGGAAGCTGGCCAGTTTGTCCTTGAGCTCCTTGTCATCAATGATGCGGCCTTGTTCGAGGTCGACCAGCAGCATCTTGCCGGGCTGTAGGCGCCATTTCTTGATGATCTTGGATTGCGGGATGTCGAGCACGCCCATTTCAGACGCGAGGATCACTAAATCATCGTTAGTGACCAGATAACGCGCGGGACGAAGACCGTTGCGGTCTAGCGTGGCCCCAATTTGCCGTCCATCCGTAAAGGCGATGGCGGCCGGTCCGTCCCATGGCTCCATTAACGCTGCATGGTATTCATAGAAAGCGCGGCGCTTTTCATCCATGAGTGGATTGCCGGCCCAGGCTTCCGGGATCATCAGCATCACTGCATGGGCGAGCGAATAACCGCCCATGACTAAAAGCTCCAACGCGTTGTCGAAAGACGCCGAATCTGACTGGTTGTCGTAAATCAGCGGCCAAATTTTGTGCAGATCATCACCAAGCAGTTTGGAGGCGATATTTTGTTGTCTCGCGCGAATCCAATTGACGTTGCCGCGCAGGGTATTGATTTCTCCATTATGGGAAATCATTCGGAACGGGTGCGCCAAATCCCAAGTCGGGAAAGTATTGGTGGAGAACCGTTGGTGAACGAGGGCGAGCGCGGAAGTCAGGTCAGGATCCTGTAGGTCCTTGTAGTATTCGCCAACCTGATTAGCCAGCAGCATGCCTTTGTAAACAATGGTGCGGGCGGAAAACGATGGTACGTAATATTCCTTGGCATGATGCAGCCCTAAGCCGCGTATCGCGTGCCCGGCGCGTTTTCGAATGATATAAAGCTTTCGCTCGAATGCATCGATGTCGGGCGTCGATAAGCCTCGGCCAACGAATACTTGCCGGATAAGAGGTTCGATTGCCTTTACGCCTTCCCCAAGGCCCCGGTTGTCTACCGGTACATCGCGCCAGCCGAGAACCTCTTGTCCTTCAGCGACAATGGCCCGCTCCAATTCGTGTTGGCAAGCGATACGAGCGCCAGGGTCGCGTGGCAGGAAAACTAGGCCAACGCCATATTCGCCCACTTCTGGCAATTCAATGGAAAGCTTTGCGCACTCCTTGCGTAAGAACGTGTCTGGCAGTTGAATCAAAATACCTGCCCCGTCACCCTGCAACGGATCTGCGCCGGTGGCGCCCCGATGAGTCAGATTTTTGAGGATTTGAAGGCCTTGAGCCACAATCTCGTGGCTTTTTTTGCCCTTAATGTGGGCGACAAAACCCAAACCGCACGCGTCGTGCTCGTTACGCG
>DATLHW010000139.1:0-5251 GCA_035539675.1 Burkholderiales bacterium
AAACGGTCTGCGCATGCAAGCGCAGACGCGCCCTGCAAGGGAGAGGAGGCGTCATAGTGAACTATGGCAACGACGAACAACAACGCCAGGCGAAGAAAGACGCGATTTGATTGGCATGTTTATTATCGGAAATCGCCTTAAAACTCAATGACCCCGGAATACTGGCAGCAAGCCTGCCGGCAACTCTCCCGCCGCGATGTCGTCTTTCGCAAGCTGATCAAAGCCTATCCTGGGATTACCCTACGCAGCCGTAACGACGCGTTTCATACGCTGTGTCGAGCAATCGTCGGTCAGCAAATATCGGTAAAAGCGGCGGATAGCGTTTGGCTGCGCTTCGCCGCCGCAGTAGAAGCAGTCAAACCGGGCCATGTGTTGAAAACACCCACGGAGCAGCTACGCGCGGCAGGTCTTTCGGGCCGCAAAGTCGAATACCTGCAAGATTTGGCGAGACATTTTCACGAAGGCCTGATTATCGAAGCGCAGTGGCCAAAACTAACCGACGACGAAATCATCGCGGACCTTGTTCGAGTTAAAGGCATCGGGCGGTGGAGCGCTGAGATGTTCCTGATGTTTTATTTGCTACGCCCCAACGTGGCGCCGTTGGACGACATTGGCCTGCAACGGGCCATTCAAATCCAATACAACAAAGGCGAACCACTGAGCCGCGCGGAAATGCGGACGATAGCCGAATCCTGGCGGCCTTGGAGTACGGTCGCCACGTGGTATCTGTGGCGAAGCCTTGAGCCGGTTCCGGTGGAGTACTAGGGAACCCAATTTCTCCCCTCGAAGGCATTGGCGGCTACAAAAGCCCAAATAAAAGCCTCTCTCCTTTGAGGGGAGAGAGGTTGGAGAGAGGGTGATGGTTCAAATTAACACCGCTTTCACCCTCCCTTGCAGGGCGCGTTTGCGTTTGCACACGCAAACCGCTTCGCAGGCGGGAAGCATGCTTCCCGAAACCCCTGCTGCACCCCCAACCCTCTCCCCTCAAGGGAGAGGGAGTATTCGTAGCTACGCCCAGACCTATGTAGATAAGGAATCACTCGATCAACGCAAAGAATTCGTCATGCGATACACCCGCCCCGTGTCCTCACCTCGTGTTGTAGGTTTTCTCCGCCGAGTGGCATACTCGCTTCCGTCTCACCTGTAAATGCTGTGTATAGGGGCAATCTCTTCGATCTTCCTTTTTATCAGGGAGCCAGCCATGAAAAACAAGCAATGCAAGGTGTTCCTCGCCGCATCCGCGCTGCTCTTCTGCGCAACTTTCACCCCACTAGCATTTGCGGGCGATGATTTTTACGTCGGCGCCGGCGTCGGGATTTCCCAATCCAAGGATGCATGCGATGGTCTGGGCGGGGCGGGCTTCACGGGAACCTGCGACAAAAAAGACTCCGGATTCAAACTCGTCGCTGGCTACAAATTCACGCCCTATTTAGGCGCAGAGGTTGGCTATGTCAGTCTTGGCGAATTCAAAGCAGTTGGGACGGCGGGAGCCACGGCGATAGACGCAACGGCAAAAGCCAAGGGTCTTCAACTCGCAGGGTTCGGAATGCTGGAGCTCGATGAAGATTTTTGGTTTATTGGCAAACTGGGTGTCTTTAGCTGGGATCTGGACTCCAGCGGATCCCTGGCAAGCTCAAGCGAAACGGGAACCGATCTATTTTTCAGCATAGGCGTGCAGTACGACGTAAGCCGGCGTTTCAGTATCCGAGGCGAATGGGAAAAATTCATGGATGTGGGCGTTAGCGGAGCCGAGAGCGATATCGACTTGATTTCGGTCAATGGGCTTTGGCGGTTCTGATATTCAAGAACTAAACTCTTGAGACGGCGCTTAGGCGACAGCCGGCGCCTGCTCGGGGGATTGCCTCCCCTCCATAATGCCGCTAAACACGCTGGCCGCCACAATCATGGCGCCGCCTACCCATTCCTTAAGGTCCATTTCCTCTCCAACCAGGAAATAGGACGCGACCGCCGCGACAACCAATTCAAACAACATAATGATGATGGCCCGAGTGGCGGCCATATGTGAAAGCGCGTAGTTGACGGCGAGACTCATGGATGCAAGAACAGCGGCGGTAAACAACACCATTCCCCATTCGTCGCGCATCAAGTTGAGCATCTCCGGGGTATTCCCTGAGCGCGACAAGGCAACCACAAGGGCCACTACCGTCGTACCGAGGAAGATGCTTTGCGTCTTTACGGCGACTCCACAATTATGGACACGTCGAACCATTACATTGGCGAGAGAGAAAGCGAAGCCGGACGAAAGCCCGAGCCATTCCGCTCCCGATGTTGGTATCGGCAAGCCCAGGGACGGATTCCACAACATCACCATGGCGCCGCATAACGCAAGAAACACAACCGCATATCCAGAGAAGCTGATCTTCTCCTTCAAAATGAATCGCGCGAGCGGCACAGTCCATAGTGGCGCGAGGTAAAAAAGCAGCAGCACGCGCATGACTTCCCCGCTAAGCGTGCCTAAAACATAGGCAAGATTGCACCAGCCGCCGGAAAGCGCGATAACCGCCAGTGCGCCGGGGGCACGCCCGAATTGCCGCCACGCCATGGGGAAAAGCAGGCTGATTAACACGAGCGCGGTGAGGTAGGTGACGAATGTCGCCATTTCGCCCACCACGCCGGCTTTTTCCAGGAGCCTGTAGGGATACCAAATGACGCCCCATGCGGTCGCGGAAAAGAGTAGCGCCCCGACTGGTAGAAGTTTGTTGTCGTTCAAGTTAACTCGAGCCTTTATAATGCGAGACTTTTCTACGTCCAGAGACTTAGGTCGCGTCGTTGATTGTTCAAAGCGCGCACGCCATCCCTCTAAATGAACCCAAAACTACAGCTTCTTCAACCCTACCCCTTTGAAAAACTGCGACAGCTTTTCAAAGAAGTCATCCCCAATGCGCAGGTGAAGCCAATCAATTTATCCATCGGCGAACCAAAGCACCCAACGCCGCAATTCATTCGCGAAGCCTTAAGTCGCAGTCTCGATGGTCTTGCCAATTACCCGGTAACCATTGGGCGGGACTCATTGCGCGAGGCGATTGCCGATTGGCTGAAACGCCGCTATAGCGTCGCCCGAATCGACCCGATCACGCAAGTTATTCCCACGCTGGGCAGTCGGGAAGCATTGTTCTCGCTCGCGCAAGCAGTGTTGGATTCCAGCAAGGCCGACGGGCTGGTGCTTTGCCCCAACCCCTTTTATCAGATTTATGAAGGAGCCGCGTTGCTGGCTGGATTGCGGCCGCATTTTATTAACACGCTGCCGGAGACCCGCTTCCGCCACGATTGGGGAAGCGTCCCTGAAGAAATCTGGCGACGCGTACAACTTGTCTTCACCTGTTCTCCCGGCAATCCGAGCGGCGCCGTGATGACACTGGACGAATGGCGAGAGTTGTTCGCGCTATCCGACAAATATGGCTTCGTCATCGTCGCCGATGAATGCTACACGGAGATTTATTTCGAGGAAAACAATCCGCCCCTGGGCGCGCTGGATGCGGCCGAGAGGCTGGGTCGAGGCGACTTTCCCCGATTGGTTGTGCTCGGCTCCTTGTCCAAACGCTCAAATGTTCCGGGCATGCGCTCCGGTTTCGCGGCTGGCGACGCGTCGATCATCAAGCAATTCACCCTTTACCGCACCTATCACGGTTCCGCTATGGGCGGCGCGATCCAATCCGCTTCCGAAGCGGCCTGGAAAGACGAAGCGCATGTCCGCGAGAACCGGCGTCTGTACGCTGAAAAGTTCGAGACGTTCTATAACATCGTTAATCCCGTACTACCGTTGACCAAGCCTGCCGCCTCTTTCTACTACTGGGTCCGCACGCCAATAGACGACAAAGAATTCGCCGTGCGTCTGTTACGGGATGTGAATGTCACCGTACTGCCCGGCAGCCTGTTGGGACGTGACGCCCACGGCCTCAATCCCGGCCAAAACTTCGTACGCGTGGCGCTGGTTTCCTCAATTGCGGAATCCACCGAAGCCGCGCATCGCATTCGTAACTTCATTGAAAAACTGAGCTAAGTAAAAATGGACAATCTACAAAACATCATCGAACAAGCCTTTGAACGCCGCACCGAATTTTCTCCCGCCAGCGCGCCGGCGGAAGTGAAAGATGCGGTTGCCCATGTATTGGATCAACTCGACGCAGGCAAACTCCGTGTCGCCGAGAAAATCGACGGCGCATGGCATACGCATCAATGGATCAAGAAGGCCGTGTTGATTTCTTTCCGCTTGAAGGACAACGAAATCATGCAAGGCGGTTTCACGCATTACTACGACAAGGTCGACTCCAAGTTCACGCATTTCACCGACAAGGATTTCCAAGCGGGCGGCTATCGCGTGGTTCCGCCAGCCGTCGCGCGACGCGGCGCCTTTATCGGCAAAAACGTGGTGCTGATGCCCTCCTACGTGAACATCGGCGCCTACGTGGATGAAGGAACCATGGTCGACACCTGGGCCACCGTCGGCTCCTGCGCTCAGATCGGCAAAAACGTCCACCTCTCCGGCGGCGTCGGCATCGGCGGCGTGCTCGAACCGGTTCAGGCCGGCCCCACCATTATTGAAGACAACTGCTTCATTGGCGCTCGCTCGGAAGTCGTCGAAGGCGTCGTTGTCGGCGAAGGCTCGGTGATATCCATGGGCGTCTATATCGGTCAGAGCACCCGGATTTATAACCGCGAAACGGGCGAAGTCAGCTATGGCAATATCCCGCCCGGCTCTGTCGTCGTCTCCGGCAACCTGCCCTCGCCCGACGGCAAGTACAGCCTCTACTGCGCAGTCATCGTCAAACAGGTGGACGCCAAGACTCGAGCGAAGACCAGCATCAACGAACTGCTGCGAGCATGAAACTTTACGGAATCAGGAACTGCGACACCGTCAAAAAAGCCCGCGCCTGGCTTGCCGATCAAGGAATCGAAATGACGTTTCACGACTTCAAATCCGAAGGCGTCACGATGGACCAACTAGACCGATGGGTAAAAGCGGTTAGCTGGGAAACACTGCTCAACCGCAAAGGCACGACTTGGCGGGGGCTTCCAGACGAGGTGAAAGATGGCGTTACCGATGCTGCTTCCGCGAAGCGAGTGATGCTGGAGAACCCTAGCGTGATCAAACGTCCGGTCTTGGAGCTGGACGACAAGGTCAATGTCGGATTCTCGCCGGAGAAGTACAACGAATTGTTTGATTACCGGTAGCCGACGTAACCAACCTGCGACTCTTTGGAAGAGCTTGCCACTGTTCAGTTTCCAAATG
>DATLHW010000140.1:0-9678 GCA_035539675.1 Burkholderiales bacterium
GGGAGCATGCTCCCCGAAACCCCTGCTACACCCTCCGTTCCCCGGCTCATCTTCCACTCGCTCACCACTCTTGCTCAGAGGTTTTTTGGTTTAGTAAGGGGTGAAAAATGAAAGTGGTGTTGTTCTTTATCGCACTGGCGATCATTCTTTCGGCGTTCGCCTTGACGCCAAACAAATGGAGGACACAATTTACCCATAGTGCAAAACGACTATGGGCGCCAATTATCGCTGCAGCTATCATCACGGGCGCTTTTCTGTACTTCGCTTTCCACTTCCAAGGAAAAATAATCTGATATGAAAACGGCGCTATTAATCATAATTTTCAGCATTATTGGCGTAGTCGCCCTTTCCTCCTGCACAAGAATAGACACCGGGAATGTCGGCATCGAAGCGACGCTGGGGCAGGTAAAGCAGGAAGAACTATCGCCAGGCGTATATTTCACGCTTTTCAAGAAAGTTCACGAAGTGAGCGCCAAAGAAGTCGCCGTCCAACTTTACGACCTCAAACCAAAGTCGAAAGACAACTTGACCATGACGGACTTCGATGTCGATGTTTACTACAAGATCGAACCCTCCAAGGCCGCCGATTTGCTCGTCAAGTATGCGGGCGATCTAAGCGACGCCAAGGGAGCGGACGGTGACTTTGTCGGATATAACTATTTCTTTCGTCAGGCCAGAGAAGCGGCGTACAACGTCGCGGCGAAATTTCCCGCCGCAGAGATGAACCAGAAGCGGACCGATATGGCGGAAACGCTACGGACTCTCTTACAAGAGGAACTGGATAAAGAAACCGGTAAAGGTTGGTTTACCGTGACGAACATCAATATCAGGAATATCGTCACGGACCCAAACATAGAAAACGCCATCAGAACAGCAGCGCAGACAAGGTTTGAGATCGAGAGAAAAAATCAGGAAATCGAGCTCGCCCAGAAAGAAGCCGAACGCAAAAAGATTGAGGCGGAGGGCGAAGCACGGGCAAATCAGATCATAAGCCAATCGCTTACAGACAAACTCATCGAGATGAAGCGCATTGAGGCTACCAGAGAGTTTGCAAAGCAAGGAACTCACACGGTGATCATGGGGAGCGGGCCTGGCGTTCTCGTGCAAACAAAATAACGAATCGCGCGCGATCGGCTCGTCATGTGATGCGGCCGCCTGCCCCATCCTGCTATACTCGAAGCCATCCCGTTCGCAAGAAACGAAAATCATGCGCAGACTAATCCTGCTCGCTCTTGCCGCCGCTTGCGTAACAGCCTCTGCCCAAGAGAACAAGCGCCCTAAACCTCCCGAGCTTCAATCGTTGCCCGACGCGCCCCCACCACCCACGATAGAGGGTGATCCGAGCCTGGAGCCACAAGTAACCATCATTCAAAAAGATGGAGCGAAGATCGAGGAGTATCGAATTCGTGGCAAGCTCTTCGCCATGAAGGTTACGCCCGCCGCTGGCCCCCCGTACTTTTTGGTGGATGACCAAGGGGATGGTCAATTCATTCGCCGCGATAATCTTGACACCGGTTTACGAGTGCCCAGATGGGTCATCGTAACTTTCTAAAACAAATATGATGCGTCCGAAGAGTGTGACGCAGTCCTTCACTCTCTCGTCGTCCGCCAACAAATAAAATGTCTGTTTTCACACCTGTAACGGAAGACCAGGCTCACGCTTGGCTAAAAAACTATACCCTGGGGCATCTGACCAAACTGGAAGGCATCACCTCCGGCATCGAGAACTCCAACTTTTTTCTCTCGACGAATCACGGTGAATACGTCCTGACGCTGTTTGAAAAACTCTCGCTGGAAGAGTTGCCCTTTTATATCGATTTGATGTCGCATCTGGCCCACCGCGGCATACCTTGCCCACTGCCCATCGAGAGAATCGATGGGCGGCGCCTCGACCTATTGAACGATAAGCCGGCGCTTATTGTCACAAAACTAACGGGCAAAGCCATCCAATCGCCTTCAACCGCGCATTGCGCGGAAGTGGGCGAAATGCTGGCGGAAATGCATTTAGCCGGAGCCAGTTACCCACAGAGAATGGAAAACTGGCGTGGCCTTCGATGGTGGAAAACCTTTGTATCGGAGGTAACGCCTTTGTTACCCGAAGTCGAAGCCAATTTCATCAAGGCCGAACTCGCTTTTCAAGAAGCTCAGGATTTCTCTCCGCTGCCGCAAGGGGTCATTCATGGCGATTTATTCCGCGACAACGTACTTTTTGTCGGCGATCGGATCGGCGGGGTGATCGACTTCTATTTTGCGTGCAATGAAACCTTGCTGTTCGACTTGGCCGTAACCCTGAACGATTGGTGCGTACGCCCCGATGCGACCGTGGACGTCGCCTTGGCTAATAGCCTGATCGACGCCTATCACTCCGTGCGTCCGCTTACCGATGCCGAGCGACACGCGTGGCCCGCAATATTACGCGCCGCGGCTTTCCGCTCGTGGTTGGGACGACTGGGTTACACCTACTTCCCCCAACCCGGCGAGATCACGCACACCAAGGACCACGGGCATTTTCAACGCCTGCTGGAATACCACATCGGTAACCGCGGCACGCTGCCGATATAGGAGATTCAGGGTGCGTGTTCAGGACGTTCCAGCCAGTCACGGCTGGTTATGGATAAAAGACGGTTGGGCGTTGTTTCGCAAGGCGCCGGGCATGTGGTTAATCCTGACCATGCTGTGGTCAACCTCCATGCTCGCCATATTGATGCTTATGTGGCCCATTGGCGCATTGGCCCTCATGGTTTGCTATCCACCGCTTGTAGCGATCTGGATCCGCGCTTGCGAGCGAGTCGACAAGTCAGGCGCCTTCGAAATCGGCAAGGCGCTTCAAGGCGCCAGCCGAAACATGGGACAGCTTCTCGTCCTTGGCGGATTGATCCTGCTCGCGCAGACAATTCTTCTGAGTATTGCGTTGGCCTTGATACCGATCGATCCTGAACTACAACAACTTGCTGGCAAATATCCGGAAATATCGGCCGAGGAAATTCAGGCGGTCGCGCCAAGCTTGGTGAAAGTCATGGTGATTCAACTGGGCGCGACCTTACCGGTATTCATCGTCGCCTGGTTCGCGCCGGCTTTGATCGCATTTCAAGGCATGGGCGCATGGCCTGCAATCAGGTGGAGCGTTTACGCCTGCATCTCCAATCTGGGCGCGCTGGCGGTTTATGGACTGATCGGCGCGATGGTAATGGTCGCGGCTGGTTTCTTGCCGCTACCGATCAAATTGCCTGTGATGCTTGCGATGACCCCAATTTTCTTCGCGACGGTTTATACGGCTTATCGGGATATTTTTGTTGATTAGGTATCGTTTTAGGATTTGACCGACGGAAGGTTCTTTATGCGCATTCTGCTACTAACCGCCGCCGTTCTGTTCGCCATGTTTTCAACGCCTCTCTATGCGGAGAAAATTCGCCTCCGCGTTACCGAATTTGCCCCCAACTATTTCCTTAAAGACGGTCAATGGACGGGGCTAGACGTCGAACTGGCGGAAGCCGTGATAAAAAACGCTGGTTTCCAAGTCGAATACGTCGAGCTCTCCTGGTCGCGCGCCCTGCAACTCCTACGAAGCGGCGATCTCGACATGATGGCGAATCTGACTCGGACCGTAGACCGAGAAGCTTTCATCCGCTTTATCGGACCAGCGCGTATCTCCAAACGCGTACTGGTTGTTCGCCAGGAAAATCTGCGAATAAAAATCACGAACCTGGACGAATTGGCGGAGGCGTCACGTCACACAAAACGCCCTTTCGGCATTCAACGCGACGCCAAATACACCGCCGCCTTCGACGCCCGCTTGGCTGCCGATCCCAACTTTGCACGACATTTCGATGCAGCGTCGCAAGGCGCCGTTCTTCATCGGCGCGTGGTCGCCAGCCATAATCTGGGTTTCTTCGAAGACGAAAATTATGTCATCTACCAGCTTCAAAACAATCCCGAGTTTCAGGGACTCGCAGTTCATCCTTTCACATTAGCGATTGACCCGGTCTACTTCGGGCTGAGCAAGCGCCTCAGCGAAGCGTCGAAGAAAAAACTTGAAGCGGCCTTCGAACGTTTGGATAAAAATGGAACGCTGGCGAAAATAAGGACGCGCTGGGGAAAAGCGCAATAACCGCACCGACTCCTCAGAAGCTGTCTGAAAAGTGTAGCGAATAGCCGGCGCGTCTCACCAAGTCCCAGTTTCGTCATCACTTAAGATATCCGGAATCTTGCATCTGTTGATACACAATGGATTGCGACTGCGCCAACGCCTCTTCCACGGACTGTTCTTCCTTAAGCGCTTTCATGATTTGAAGACCGACTTGATTGCCGATCGCTGGGAATTCGGGAATACCGACATACTGAATACCGATATAGGGCTTTCGATTCAAGGTGGAATCATTGACATTCGCACCCTCGATCGCTTGGCGTACAAAGGCGGCGAATGGCGCGTCCTTCAGATAATTTTTGTTCTCATAGGTCGACTTTCTCGTCCCCGGCGGCGCAGCAACCCAACCGTGATTCTTCGCGACAAGCTCAATATAGTTTTTCGATGTCGCCCAAGTGATGAACTCCGTCGCCTCTTTCTTGTAGCGGGAGGAATGAGGAATAGCGAGCGCCCAACTCCATAGCCATGCCGAACCCTTCTCCGTGGCGGCGACCGGCGCCAGCACGAATCCCAAATGATCCGATACGGTCGAGCGCTTTCGATCGAACAACATACCGGCCGCGACGGTCGCGTCTATCCACATGCCGCAACGCCCCGCCGCAAACAATGCTAGATTTTCATTGAACCCATTTTGCTCTGGATGAGGCGGCCCGTAATTCTTCAAAAGCTGTTTGTAAAATAAAATCGCCTTATTCCAAACGGGAGAATCCAGTTCGGGCCGCCACGCCTCGTTGAACCAACGACCGCCGAACGTATTCACAAGCGTCGTGAGATACGCCATGTTCTCTCCCCATCCAGCCTTGCCGCGGAGACAAATGCCGTAAACCCCAGCGCCCGGATTATGAATCTGTGATGCAAACTTCAAAATATCGTCATATTTAGGTTGAGCCGGCATGGTAAGGCCTGCCTTGGCGAATAAATCTTTACGGTAGAACGTCATCGAGCTCTCGGCGTAAAAAGGGAGCGCGAACAACCGCCCGTTATACGAGAGACCCTGTCGCACCGTAGGCAGAATGTCTTGAAGTTCGTAACTCGCCGGCAAAGCCTGCAATGGCGCTAACCATCCCTGCTTCGCCCAGATGGGCGCCTCGTAAATGCCAATAGTCATGATGTCGAATTGGCCATCCGCGATTGCAAGGTCGCCTAGTAATCGAAGCCGTAGCGTATTCTCGTCGAGCGTTCGCCACTCCAACTCCACATTTGGATGCTGCGCCTCGAACGTCTTCGAAAGATCCCGCATCACCAGCATATCGCTGTTATTGACGGTGCCGATGGTGAGTCGAACCTTATGCCGGCCGACATTGGGCGTCGAGAAAAGCCCATGTTTCTCCCGAATCTTCAACAAAGAGCCGTCCTGCTGCATCTCCGCCAACCCTTCGTTAAAGGCATTCAGCAGTTTCTGAGGATTTTTCCCTTTCTTGGAGAACGCGATAAAGAAATCCCTTTCCGCGAGCGGCGGATACATAAATTCCAGTTGACCGATCAGATGAGGCCGACGCCCAACCATAAGATCCGCGGCGGTGTATTTGTCGATAACAGCGAAGTCGATTCTGCCAAGCGCGACTTTATCGAGATTTTGAATATTGTCGTTCACGACATCTTTGACTAGGAAATTCGCCGCATCGAAGGCCTGCAGATTCACTCCGTCGCGAGCCACTCCAAAACGATAACGCTTCAAGGATGAAAATAACGCCCTTTGATCTTTGACGTCTTCTTTGGAGTACGAAATCTTGAGCGACTTCTTCTTCAACAAACCAATGGCGTCGCCCGGAAAAGGGTGGGAATAAATATAGGGATTATCGGGGGCGTCAACAGCGTCATAAACGGGTACGACGCCGTCAATCTCGCCATCCGCGGCCATGCGTTGCGCCCTCGCCCAAGGATAGAACTCGACTCTCGCCTGATAACCTCTACGCTTGAACGCTTCTTGCGCCAATTCGACCACATAGCCGTTATTGGGCAACGTAGCGCCTATATACGGCGGACGCTCTCCCGCCGCCAGCTTGACGACATTTTCTGCTAACGCAGCTTGCGTCTGAAGCAAACTAAACAGACAGGTCGAAACAAGAAGCAATCGATAGAGACATTTCATACCGTCTCCCCCAGAAACGTGTACGGAAAATAATCGCTCTGAACCTCGATTCGCGACGCGCCGCCGTGAAAAAGTTATGATGCCCCCTTCTTTGGACGCGTGGCAAAATTTTTCTCCACTAGGTTTAAAATTGCTTCGGACTGGAACCCATTCGCCAATTCACGAAGCTTGTCGGCAAACGGCCGGTACTTGTCATCGAGTTCGCCATAGCGGTTCGCCCAGTTCCGGATACTCCTCATATTGCCCGCTAACGCGAGTTCATAGAGAACAGCCATTTCCTCCTCGCAGGGAACGAGCATGGGAGCAGATTGCCGCCCCCTCGATTCCTGGGCGTTCAGTTCTTTCTCAGACACCTCATCCTCGAGAGCGCCAAGCATCCAGTCCAACTTCAAATGCAAAGCGAGTAGACGCAAGAGAGGCTCCCTTAGAACCGGCTTCGCCATGAATCCGACGGCGCCGGCCGCAAGACTCTCCTCCTCGCGGGCTGGCGAAGCGCTCGCGGAGATAATGATAATCGGCGTCTCATCCAGCCCCGCAATTCGATGGATCTGCCGGGTCGCCTCGACACCGCTCATTCCCGGCATTCGCATGTCCATTAACACCAGATCCGGCGGATTCGTACGCGCGATTTCCACTGCCTGTGCGCCGTCGCGCGCTTCAGTCACATGGAAACCCAACGGCTCAAGCATATCCTTGAGCATTGTCCGATTAGCCTCGACATCATCGACAATCATTACTTTTCGCCGGACGCCTTGGTAACTATCAAACTCGGACTGGCTGTCACCCAGAGGGCGAAGATCAATATCGGATAATGGCGCCGCCAGATCAAACCCAAAGCGGCTTCCCTCTCCGATTTGGCTTTCAACGAAAATTTCCCCGCCCATCAACTCGACGAGTTGACGAGTGATCGCAAGCCCTAGACCTGTTCCGCCGAAATACCGCTGTGCATCGCCCACTTGCTCAAAAGGTTGGAAGATGGATTTTAGCGCCTCCTTTTCAATGCCAATACCTGTATCCCGAACCTCGAATGTCATTCGCGCCCTGGCGTCGCCAATGGTCAAAAACCGCACATCCAGCGATACGCTTCCATGATTGGTGAATTTAACAGCATTGCCCAGCAAGTTCAGAAGCACCTGACGCAAGCGCTTATCGTCGACTTGCACCACCCATGGGAATCGCTCGGGCTCAGGATAGGAAAACGTTAATTGTTTCTCCTCCGCTTTGATACGAATAATCTCGATGAGCGATCTGAGAAAGTGTGACAGCCTGACCGTGGTCGGATAAAGCTCGAATTTACCCGATTCTATCTTCGCAAGATCCAAGAGGTCATTGATCAACATCAGCAAATGTTCGCCGCTTTGCTTAATCGTCTCAACACCACCTTTCTGCCGATCGTCGAGGTTTCTGCTTTGCTTGAGAATCTGGGCGTAACCTAATATCGCGTTGAGCGGGGTGCGCAACTCATGACTCATGTTGGCTAGAAACGCGCTTTTGGCTTTGCTTGCAACTTCCGCTTGCTCCTTTGCCGCCTGCAGTTCACTAGTCCGCTCCTTGACGATCTCTTCGAGGTGGTCCCGATGGCGTTGCAGTTCGTCATTCTTGATGGCAAGTTGCTTCGAGATCGTCTCAACTTCGTCGAATAACGTACGCAGGGATCGCCGCGTATGCTCCAGGCTGCGGCCGAGACTTCCGATTTCATCCTCACGGAGCCAGACAAATGGTTCGCCTAAGTCCCGGCGCGCAAGCAGCTCGGATTCCCGCATCAAACGTTGAATAGGAAGCAGCAGTCGCTGCCTAAACACCGCGACTATAAGAATCAAGCTGAGAGCGAACTGGCCGATGACGGTAAGCATGATCGTCCGCTGGGAAGCGACGAGCGCGGCGTCAAGATCGCCGCTATCCATTTCCATCATCACCTTGCCGATCGTTCGTTTGTTGGGGTGGACAACATCGCGCTCCAACATACGTTGGCGGCCGGTGCGGCGCTCGGCGTACTCCTTCATCAGAAACACCTTGCCGCGATCATCATAAACGGCCGCCGCCACCACACGCCTATCCCCGAATATAGACTTGAATAGAGGCCGGCCCGCGTCGGGGTCAACATCCCATAACGGAGACTGCATTCCTATAGCGAGGAGCTCCGTCAGGCGTTGCTGGTCGGACCATTGCTGCTGAACGAGCTCTTGTTCATGCCGACGTGACGTCAGGTGATAACTGACATATACCGGCATCACCAATCCAATCGCCACCGCAAGCACAATCGTCACCCGCAATTGCGGTCCTCGCCAAAGCCACTGGGGCGCACTCAGCCATTCAAAGCGCTTAAGGATCTTTAACGGCGAAGAACCTAAAAAAGGTCGCTTACGGCCATCGTCATTGTTAAATTTTGGCATCGCAGGAACTGCTTCCCGGTAAAGTCATTGACCTAACCTGTCGTCAGTTTGATACAGCTGAGAAGGTCCCCCTACTTTTCCCTGATCTTCGCAAGCGCTCCGCTGGACTCTATTACCTCGTCCTGGAAATACGTGACGCAAAATTGACCACATCAAGCTCAGGCCGCGCTGCGAATCCTCAGCAGGTGCTCAACCTGCTTCCAGTTCGCGCCTTGCCTGGACTTGATGTGGTCAATTTTGCGCCAACAACACTTGTTTTTCATATCGCCGCCGGCGACCTCGCAGATGCTGTACAAAATCATACTCCAGCTTTTAGTTGAACGTATTAGGCGGAGCCCCACGACTTTGTAACGATATACTAGGCGAGAAAGAGGGAAACCGTTAGCTTTTAGAACCTGTTCGAAATCTAAGGAGTCCGGCACGATGAAACGATGGCTGGCGTCACTGTTGTTGTGCTCAGCGGCGCCCGGTATTTCGGCGGCAGACCCGCAAACCGTTGAGATCCCCACTCGTCCAGCGGTGACCCAACGTTTCGTTTTGATCGAACCCGCGCAGCCCAAAGCAGCGGTGATTTTGCTCGCTGGTAGCGACGGCTGGATCAACATTGAGTCGAACGGGCGCATCAAGCGCCAACGGAATTTTCTGGTGCGCTCGCGTAATTTGTTCGCGGAGCACGACTTGATGGTGGCGGTGGTAGATGCGCCGTCGGACCGCCAGAGTCAGCCTTATCTCCAGAACTTCCGACAGACGCCGGAACACGTCGTCGACATCAAGGCGGTAATCACGTGGTTGAAGCAAAAAGCGAATGTCCCGGTATGGCTAGTCGGCACGAGCCGGGGCACACAGTCGGCAGCTTACATTGCGACGCAACTTGCGCCGAGCGATGGCGGGCCGGATGGTCTGGTGCTGACGTCAACCATCCTCGCCGACCGGAAAGAATGGCCTGTGCCTAAAATGGCGCTTGAGCGGCTGCGTATCCCGACGCTCGTGGTCCATCACAAGAAAGACGGCTGCGGGAACTGCAAATTCAGCGACATTTCCCGCCTAAC
>DATLHW010000141.1:0-21730 GCA_035539675.1 Burkholderiales bacterium
AGGATGTAACCAATTTCTCTCGCCAGTTGGCGTGCTTGGCGAGGCTCTCGATCCCACAAGCGTCCCAGTTCGCGCATCGGTGGAATGCGCGTGAATTCGTCCCGGAAACGTTGCACGCGACCGCCTTCGTGATCCACTCCAATCAACAAGGGAGGACGTTTCACCTCATGGATCGCCTGCGTGAGTTCGGTCAGTTGGGCGGGCGAACGATAGTTACGGGTGAATAGAATGACGCCACCGACCAACGGATGAGACAACCGGCGCCGATCTTCGTCCGTCAACTCCACGCCTTTCAAATCGACCATGACGGGACCAATTGTCATACGGACTTCTCCAACACAACAAAAGCCATCGCATAATCCTTTTCGTCGGTGATGGATATATGACCCATCGAGACGCCAATAGATTTCACGTATTCATCCAATTCGGGTGAGCAAACGATAATCGGCTTGCCCCGAGCGTCGTGCCCTACCCCCATTCGTCGCCAGCTCATGGGCATGTTCATGCCGAGTCCCAATGCTTTGCTGAAGGCTTCCTTGGCGGCAAAGCGTTTGGCGAGAAAACGCACTTGATCTTTCTTGCGCGTGAATTCGGCGAATTCGGCCTCGCTCAAAATCCGCTGCGGAAAACGTTCACCATGGCGCGAGAACACATCCGCGATGCGCGAGACGGAAACGATGTCTGTGCCGATGCCGTAGATCACTGGCCCGCTGCCGAATTGATCAACGCCTTCATTTCCCGCACAGCCTGCTCCCAACCAACAAAAATGGCGTGCGCGACGATGGCGTGGCCAATGTTCAGTTCGCTGACATTCGGCAAGGCGGCGATCTTCTTGACGTTGTGATAGTTCAACCCGTGACCGGCGTTGACGCGCAATCCCTTGCCAACGCCATAACGCACCGCATCCGCGACGCGTCTGAATTCGGTTTCTTGCTCTGCGGGATGCTCGGCGTCCGCGTAACGGCCCGTGTGGATTTCCACCACCGGCGCGCCGGCTTCGATTGAGGCGTCGATCTGAACCGGATCGGGATTGATGAATAGCGAGACGCGCATGCCTGCCGCCACCAATTCGGCGCAGGCCGCCTTGATGCGCGGCAAGTTGGCGACGACATCAAGACCGCCTTCGGTGGTGCGCTCTTCGCGGCGTTCCGGCACGAGGCAAACATCGTGAGGTCGCGTTTTTATCGCAATGCCGATCATCTCGTCCGTCACCGCCATTTCGAGATTCATTCGGGTTTGCAAACATTCGCGCAAGATTTCCAGATCTCGATCCTGGATATGGCGACGATCTTCGCGCAAATGCAGCGTGATCAAATCCGCGCCGGAGAATTCGGCCAATAATGCGGCTTGAATAGGACTGGGATAACGGGTGCCGCGAGCTTGGCGGATCGTTGCGATGTGGTCGATGTTGACGCCGAGTTGGATCATGATTGTTTTTACCATTTAGAAAGAAAAGCCCCTCTCCCTTCAGGCAAAGATATCTATACCAGTCTATAGAGTGCCCCTCTCCCTTGAGGGGAGAGGGTGAGCGCGGTGTTTAAAAAACCATCACCCTCTCCCCCCGACCCTCTCCCCTCAAGGGAGAGGGAGTATTGGTGGCTACTCGCAGACTTGCGCTGATACCTTTGCCCATTAGGAAGCGGAAGTTAACCGTCGATACATCTATAACGATATCGTTACAACTCCCGCAAATCCCGAATCAACTGCCTGGTGTGCAACTGCTGCCCACCCAAATAATGATTGATCAGTTGCCGCATAAGTTGCTTGGCGGCCTGCAACGTATTGGGATCAGTGTAATCCTCTCTCGCCATGTCGAGAAGACTCTGGCCGCGCAGTTGCAAGCGGGTGGAATCGGGCGGAGCCATGACCGGCCCGCGTTCAATCAGATATTCGTATTGGTCCGACGGAATGATCGGTTGCCCCGAAGTCACATCGCGATCAAGGCATACGGCATAGCCCAGTTCCTTCAGCAATCGCAATTCAAAACGCCGCAGTAACGGACCGTACTGACTTCCGCCGTTGGCGCCGGGTTCCGGCTTCCTCAGCTGGATCATTGTGTCCGCATAAAAATCGAACAAACTCTCGTGAGGATCCTCACGGCGGGTGAGCTTCAGAATCAATTCGTTCAGGTAAAACCCACAAATAAGCGCTGTACCCGAAAGCTGCGGGAAAGCCTTCCGCCACTCCGCTTTACCGAGCGTGCGCAATTCGTTTTTACCGAACCAAGTGATAGCCAGCGGCTGAAAAGCCAGCAACATTCCTCGCAACGCGGAACGCGGCCTTTTAGCGCCCTTCGCCAGTAGTCCAAGCCGGCCGTGATTCCGTGTGAACACTTCGGCGATGAGACTCGTCTCGCCATAAGGATAGGTGTGGAGGACGAAGGCGGAGTCTTCTTGGTGACGGGGTTTATTCGCCGCTGGTGGCATAGAACTAGAAATCAATGGGACGCGGATGAACGCAGAATTTCAGGGTTAGACCCGATTAGAAACATATCCAAGCGTGAGCAAATCCGCGGACTCTTCCAGCGTTATTCGTATCCCAACTGCTTGAGCATCGCTTTATCATCCGCCCAACCGCTCTTCACCTTGACGAACAACTCCAGGTAAACCTTGCCGCCGATCATTTCCTCCAGATCCATTCGCGCCTCAGTGCCAATCTGTTTCAGCTTCTCGCCGCCTTTACCGATGACGATCGCCTTATGGCCTGCCTTATCGACAATAATCGCGGCATGGATGCGCGTCAGTGCGCCCTCTTCCGTGAATTTTTCCACTATAACGCTGGTGGAATAAGGCAATTCCTCGCCGGACAAACGGAAGATTTTTTCCCGAATGAATTCAGCGGCGAGAAACCGCATATCGCGATCGGTCACGTCATCGGCGCCAAACAGAGGCTCGCCTTCAGGTAACAACGGCCTGACGGAGGCCAGCACATCAGGCAATTGAACGCCGGACTTCGCGCTGACCGGGACGATAGCCTCGAAGTTGAACGCGGACGCCACTTTTTCCAAAAACGGAAGCAACTCGGACTTATCCTTCACCCGATCGATTTTGTTAATGATCAAAATGACCGGCGTTTTCGACGAAAGCAGCTTCGCCACTTTAATGTCGTCAGGACCATAACGCAGCGCCTCGATAACGAAAAGAACGACATCCACCTCAGCAAGCGCATCGGTAACGCTGCGATTCATCGAGCGATTCAAGACGTTCGTATGCTTTAACTGGAAACCCGGCGTATCGACGAAAATGAACTGAGTCTCGGGCTCCGAATGAATGCCAGTAATGCGATGCCTGGTGGTCTGCGCCTTGCGGGATGTAATGCTGATCTTTTGGCCAACGAGCCGATTAAGCAGGGTCGATTTGCCTACGTTTGGACGGCCAACAATGGCGATATAGCCAGTACGGTGCATAAGTTGTTATTACCCAGGAAAATTATTAATAGGACTTACGCAAAAACGCCCCAGCGGCGTTGCTGCCTCCTTGCCGTACAAGCTCGTACTGTCTGCGTCGGCGCGCCTTGCTGGGGCGCTTTTGCGTAAGTCCTAGCTGATTGGACCGCAAAGCATGCAGAGCGATTCATGCCGCCGAAACGATGAGAGGAACGTTGTAACTATTTTTAAGATGAAGCGCCTTGAATCTTGATCAACGCCGAAGCCGCCGCCGCCTGCTCTGCGGCGCGACGGCTCGCGCCTTCGCCTTCTGTGCGTATATTCAGCCCCTCGATTTCACACACAACGAGAAAGACTTGTTCATGGGCCTCGCCGCGTATATCGACTATGCTGTATTTGGGAAGCGGTAAACGCTTGCCCTGCAAATATTCCTGCAAAAACGTCTTGGCGTCTTTCCCGGTTTGCTTGGGGTCAAGTTTCTCCAGTTTGTCGGTTAATAATCGCCGAACCAAGGCCGCCGCCTCCAGGAATCCCCCATCCAAATAAACCGCGCCGATCACGGCTTCCAGCGCGTCCGCCAGAATGGAAGGTCGCCGATGGCCCCCGCTCTTGAGTTCACCTTCGCCGAGCCGGATCACATCTCCCATTCCGAGAGGTTCAGCCAATTCAAACAACACGTTCTTGTTGACCAGATTGGCGCGCAATCGAGACAGGTCGCCTTCCGGTAGCCGAGGAAACCGCTCATATAAAGCAATTGCGGTAGCGCAGTTCAGAATGCTGTCGCCAAGAAACTCCAGTCGTTCGTTGTTAGGCGTACCGTAACTTCGATGTGTCAACGCTTCGCGCAAAAGCCGAGGTTCGCGGAAGGCGTATCCGATTCGCCTGTTGAATCCTTCGAGTGCGCTTCTAAGTAAGTCCACTGAATCAAAAATTTTTAGATAATGGGAGTAGCTATAAAACTGTGGAAAGCAAGTTAACGTCCTGGCCAAATGCGAGAACCCATTTGGCGGAGAAGGCCATTCTATGCGTTACAACACCTATGGCGCCGAGGTCACCTCAAAATCCAGGCAGGCGCTCGCATTGGCGAACAGCGGAACCTTGGCCGAATAACTGACGCTTAATTCCGCGCCGCCAGCCGATTTTGCGACATCCACATCGGCGGCAGTAATCACCTTGATATCGTCCACCATGAAACGCCGATCAATTGCTCGGCGCAATTCGGCGACGCTCCCACTCCTCGTCTCCGCTGATTGGGCGGTTGCGACCAACGCGCGTTTGATGGCGAAGTATTCCATATAGATGGGGAACAACTTAATACCGACAATCGCAACAAAACCGCCCATCGCGAGTAACAGAACCAACCCGATAGCCCCAAGACCTCGTTCTCGATGCATATTGTCACTCCCTATATGATCTTATTGCCGATTCGCTTGAAATCACTAAAGTTCCACCAGATCAGAAACGCCCTGCCAACAATATTTTGTTCAGGCACAAATCCCCAATAGCGGCTATCCGCGCTACCGTCACGGTTGTCACCCATCATGAAGTAATGGCCGGCCGGCACCGTGCATGCAAAACCTTCCTCATTGTATGAGCAATTCTCCTTGCCGGGAAACTGACGTACTTGAGTCAGCTCCAACGAGGAGGATCTTTCCGGATTCAGGATCACGCTGTGAGTGTGGTCGCCCAGGTTTTCCGTGTAAAGCTCATGAAGCTGCGCGCTGATGCCTTTTTCGCGTACGGTGGTGGAGCCGACCAAGGTCATCGATGCGGGCGCCCCATTGATGGTGAGGCGTTTATTGCGATATTCAACCTTATCGCCAGGCGTTCCAACCACTCGCTTGATGTAGTCGATGCTGGTGTCTTCCGGATAACGAAACACCATGACATCGCCTTTTTGAGGCTGGTTCACCTCGACAACCTTTTTGTTCAGCACAGGAAGCCGAACGCCATAGGTGTACTTGTTAACCAGAATAAAGTCGCCAACCAGCAGGCTCGGAATCATCGAGCCAGACGGAATCTTGAAGGGCTCGACCAAAAATGAGCGCAGCAGGAAAACCACCAGAATGATGGGGAAAAAACCTCTGGAGATTTCAACAAAGATCGGCTCGGCTTTATCCTTGGCGCGCGTTCTTGCGCCCTGAACCACATCCCACGCCCAAACGATTCCGGTCATTACCGTCGCAGTGAAAAGAACGCCGGCGAAGGTCATGATCTTGAGCATCACCAGCAGCCCGAAGCCCGCGATCAGCAAAATGTAGTAAGCCAGCTCGGCCACATTCCGATGCGCCTCGGTGGGCGGCTCGGTAGCCCCGCGTCGGCTTAAGATATCCCAACCGACGATGCCGCTGCTGAGCGCAAGCGCGGCGATTGCCAAACTCGTTAAATCCATGCGTTACCTCTGTTGACGTACTTCAAAAACGATGGGATGCAAATCCGCGTCCTATTACACATTGATGAGGGCGCCGCGCAAAAGCGGACCGCGCAGTAGCTTTTACGGCGCCCTCTAAGCTTACTTACTGTCCACCTGTAGTATCGCAAGAAACGCTTCCTGTGGAATTTCCACGCTGCCCACTTGTTTCATGCGTTTCTTACCGGCTTTTTGCTTCTCCAGCAATTTCCGCTTCCGCGAAATATCGCCGCCATAACACTTGGCCAATACGTTCTTGCGCAGCGCCTTGATGTTTTCTCGAGCGATGATATGCGAACCGATAGCTGCTTGCACGGCCACATCGAACATCTGTCGCGGAATCAGTTCGCGCATTTTGGCAGCCAACTCCCGCCCGCGATACTGCGAAGTCGACCGGTGCACAATCAACGATAACGCATCGACCTTTTCGCTGTTGATTAGGATGTCCAACTTGACCAAGTCACTGGTCCGGAATTCCTGGAACTCGTAATCCAACGACGCATAGCCACGCGAGACGGATTTCAACTTATCAAAAAAATCCATCACCACTTCGTTCATCGGCATTTCGTACGTCAACATCACTTGGCGGCCCATGTACTGCATATTCTTCTGTGCGCCGCGCTTTTGGTTGCATAACGTAATGACCGGTCCGACATAATCTTGCGGCAACAGCATCGTGGCGATGATGATGGGCTCGCGGATCTCCTCCATTTTCGAGGGGTCCGGCATGCGCGACGGGTTTTCGATTTCCTCGACGGTTCCGTCTTTCATCACCACTTGGTAAATCACCGTCGGCGCGGTGGTGATGAGGTCCATGTCGTATTCCCGCTCCAACCGCTCCTGGACAATTTCCAGGTGCAAGAGGCCAAGGAAACCGCAACGGAAGCCGAATCCCAGCGCTTGGGAGGTTTCCGGCTCGAAGCGCAGGCTGGCGTCGTTCAATTGCAATTTAGTGAGCGCGTCACGCAATGCGTCGTATTGATTGGATTCGATGGGGTAAAGCCCGGCGAAAACCTGCGGCTTGATCTCCTTAAAACCCGGCAATGGCTCGGTGGCTGCTCTGTCCGCAAGCGTGACAGTATCGCCTACGCGCGCAGACGCTAGTTCCTTGATGCCGGCGATGATGAACCCCACCTCCCCGGCCGAAAGCTGTTCGCGCGAAATGGATTTTGGCGTAAAGACGCCGACCTGCTCGCATAAATGGATGGCGCCGTTAGACATAAATTTAATTTTGTCCTTCGGCTTCAGTACGCCATCCACCACGCGTACTAGCATCACCACGCCAACATAATTGTCGAACCAGGAATCGATGATCAGCGCCTTAAACGGACCAGCCAAATCCCCTTTCGGGGGCGGTATACGCTGAATCACCGCTTCCAGCGCATCGTCAATGCCCAGGCCTGTTTTCGCGCTGGCCAGTACAGCGTCGTCCGCATGAATGCCGATAATGTCCTCGATCTCCGTCTTCACGCGCTCCGGATCGGCCGAGGGTAAATCGATCTTGTTGAGCACCGGCACAACTTCGACGCCCTGCTCGATGGCCGTGTAACAGTTGGCCACTGTCTGCGCCTCCACGCCTTGTGAAGCATCCACCACCAGCAACGCGCCTTCACAAGCAGCGAGCGAGCGGGAAACCTCATAGGAAAAATCCACGTGACCGGGCGTATCGATGAGGTTCAATTGATAGGTCTTGCCATCGCGGGCCCGATAGGTAAGCGCCGCCGTCTGGGCTTTGATGGTGATGCCGCGCTCGCGCTCCAAATCCATGGAATCGAGCACTTGCGCCTCCATTTCCCGGTCCGACAGACCGCCGCAGCGCTGAATAAAACGATCGGCGAGAGTCGATTTCCCGTGGTCGATGTGGGCAATGATGGAGAAGTTGCGGATATGATTCATTGGATGCGATCTAGAACATGAAAAGGGGCACGACACCGTGCCCCTTCAGAAAGAACTTGGTGGGCGATTCTACCCAATTTCCTTCCGAAACTGTTTGCAAAATTACTACGCGGGCCGCGTTACGGTCTCCGGCGCTCGTCGCACCATCTGTAGGAGTCCGCTCCTCAACCGAAATGCGGCCCGCTCACTACATTTTATAAATAGCTTTTTAGATAGGCGTTAAGCGCGTCGCGATCCAAATGGTAATGGCAGATCTCGCGATCGCCAGCCAACAATACTGGAACCAGTTCGCCGTATTTTTCCTCCAATTCAGGGTTCTCATCCACGTCGATCACTTTCAATTCAAAAGGCGTGGCGCGCTGGATCAGCCGTACGGCATCGATCATGTCGTGGCAGAGGTGGCAGTATTCGCGGGAGAGGATGGTTAATGTCTGGCTCATTAATTTTATGGGTCGAAGAGATTCATGCGTATACGGATTTTTACAGGCTCCGTCCAAGGACCGCGCTTCCTGTAGGAGCGAGCTTGCTCGCGATTGGCGGCGTGGCCCCGGACGCAATCGCGAGCAAGCTCGCTCCTACATTGATGCTTTCGATTTAGCGCTAGGAAAGCCTTACTTCTCCCCAGCCTTAATCGCCACGTAAATCGTCCGATCCCCACGCTTCACCAACAAGGCGATGCTTCGCTTCGGATCCAATTTACCGGCCACTTGGTTGAAATCCTGGACCGACTTCACGTCGTTATTATTTACCGCGAGGACGATATCGCCACGTTGAATGCCCGCCCTCGCCGCCGCGCCTTGCGCATCCTCAACCAGAATCCCGCGTCCGTCTCCGACTTCCTTCCGCTGTTCAGGAGTCAGATCGGACAATACCAAACCAAACTTGTTAGGCGTGGCGGGTTCATCGGCCTTAAGACGTTGTTGCGGCTTGCCCTGCATACGCTCAGCGGGCAACTCGCCGACCGTTACCGTCAGTTGTTTGACAGCGCCTTTACGCGACACATCGAGCACGGCCTTGGCGCCTGGACGAATTCCGGCGATATGACGCGGCAGATCTGCGGACGTAGCTACCGGTTTGCCGTTCACCGACATAATGACGTCGCCGGCTTCGACTCCCGCTTTATCCGCCGGGCTACCCTTCTCCACCGATGCAACAAGCGCGCCTTCGGCCTTCGATAAATTAAACGACTCGGCCAACTCCTTAGTCACCGGCTGAATCACCACCCCAAGCCAGCCACGGGTAACTTTTCCTGTCGTCCGCAACTGATCAGCCACACTCATCGCCAAATCGATAGGTATCGCGAAAGACAGCCCCATGAACCCGCCAGTGCGGCTGAAAATCTGGGAATTGATCCCGACAACCTCGCCGCGCATGTTAAATAAAGGACCGCCCGAATTGCCAGGATTCACCGCCACGTCGGTTTGAATGAAAGGCACCAACGCTTCCTGAAGATTACGTCCCTTGGCGCTGACGATGCCCGCTGTCACCGAGCTTTCGAAGCCAAATGGCGAACCGATGGCCACCACCCACTCGCCGACCTTCATCTTGGTCGGGTCGCCCATAACGACTTTGGGTAGGCTTGTCGCCTCGATCTTTATCAATGCGACATCGGTGCGAGTGTCCGATCCGATTTGTTTCGCCTTGAATTCGCGACCGTCCGTGAGCTTGACGGTGATCTCATCGGCCTTTTGCACCACATGCGCATTGGTGAGAATGTATCCATCGCCGGAGATGATGAAGCCGGAACCGAGGGACTGACTATCGAACTCGCGTGGACCGGCGCCCGGCTGCTGCGGCAGGAAACGACGGAAAAAGTCGTAAAGCGGATCGTCCTCGGGAATATTCGGCATGCCTTGCGGCGCCTTCGTTGTCACCCGAGTCGTGGTGCTGATGTTCACCACTGACGGACCTTGCTTTTCCACCAGGTCCGTGAAGTCCGGCAACTGTTGAGCGGAAGCGCTGGCGACAAAGCCCAGCAGCAAAAGACTGGAAAACATCGAAAGTATGTTTTTTCTCATCATGGTTCCCTGGGAGTTACAAATTACGACAAAAACAGACGGTTGCTGATACGCACCCAAAACAGATTTTAAGAACCTATTCCTCGCCTTAGAGGTTCTGAAGAAATCGTAGCGAGCGGTCCGAGATTGAGTCGAGAAGCGCAGGCGTACGAAAGTACGTTGAGCATCGCAGGCTCAATATCGGATCGCGCAGTAGATTTATTCAGAACCTCGCAGAATCACCGGCCACGCGTGCGAATACACCCCGCGCCGATTAACCATCGTGATCCAAACACCGCTAATCGGCAGCGCGGTCAAAACCCCGACCATTGCATAGATACCAATCGATGCATCGGCCGGCGCGACAACCTGCCCGATAAGCACACCGACCAACACAAGAAGCAAGGGAACGAGATAAACAACCGCAGCCGACCTTGTGATCAAACCGTCAGGAACGCCTACCGTGACTTTATCGCCAGGTAGAGCGCCGATCGGATTGGCGACGCGATATTCGCGAGGCGTTACACACAGCAAACGAGAAAACGTGAGCGCCTCACAGCCGCCCGCCCCTACACATCGGCCGCATGCCGGATCACCGTCGTTCGCGACAATGGCGACATCCGCGTCGAGACGCAATACCGTTGCCTGCGCTTCGATCATCGCTGACGACTGACAAGCGAATTACCGATTTGTTGCAACGAATTACGCGGCACCTCGCCGAGCACCTTGATGCTGAAAGGCTGGTCTTCTATGGACCGAACATAAAACGTATATCCGCCCTGCTGCACAAGACCAAGCCGCTGGCTATCGCCCGGCTGACTGGTCTCAATGAATACCGACACCGACGCCAAACCATCGGAATAGATTTGCTGGATAACAGGATCGGCGCGCCCGGACATCGCACGCTTAACTTCAACAATCTTCTTAAAGCCAGCCGGCAGCGATTTCACGTACCAGCCGCTGTCGGGACCGCTCGCTTCCTGAAGCGCCGACCGGTCCGTTTGCCAACCTGTTTTCTTGTCCGCGTAGCTGGGTTTCAGCAGATCGCGGTTGATGGGACTGCCGATGCCAACTTGCGTAAACACAAAATGCTCCAGCACATCTGTCCGATCGGAAATCATGGTGGCGCGCAGCATAAGCCCGGAATTAAGTTCGGCGCAGAACCGGTGACCAAAACGGTAACTATCTTTTGGGTCGAGCACGACGACTTGGCAATCGAAACCCGCCACCCGGTCGATTTCCCCTAGTTTGGCGGAGTAATTTTCCGTTACGTTGGAAATATTGGACAACAGACCCGGGAAAAATTTCCGCGCCCGCTTGCGGTCCAATTTGATCACCTTGGCATCGGGCATGTAACAGATGATCTCGTCGTTTCTGCGGATAATCTCCCGGGGCGGCCCATCCAGCGTTTCCAGCTTTTCGTGCTCCCCGCTTTCATCCGCAATATGGGTAATGCGGGACGTCTCCATCCGGCCGCCATATTGGTGGATATAGATCCCCGAATACACCGCCTGAGTCGCCGCCGTGGACATCAAATTGAGCCAACCCGCCGCATCCTGTGGTCGCGTTTCCAGTCCTTTGGCGCTTTGGGCGAGCGCTTGACCGGCAGGCATCGCGCAAACCACCACGATAAACGCCAAAACACAAAGTTTCGGAACAACTTTTAGAAGCCCTTGGGCAACGAATCTCGAACCAGCGGGGCTTGACGTCCTACTCATCCGTCTATGCTTCCCATGCCGACCTTGGCTTGGGCAAAAACTCTTGAAACCCGCTCTCATCGGCCGGCGGCGCCGCTGGCGGGCGCGACAGTTTCCATGCTCGCATAACGCCGAAAACCGGCGGTGGAGGGCAGAAATTCCTCGTGAGCCAACAGATATTCATTGAAGTTAACCGGCTGAACGCCGGAGGAGGGAGAAACCGCTTCAACTCGCACGGACGCCAGTTCAGTCGCCGTGGAATTTTGAGTCGCCTGGAAAGATGTCCTCGAATCCGGCGCGGCCATCCAAATAACCACCGACGCCGCCGCCACCGAGGCTGCGGCCGCCGCGCTCCATTGCGCCGCCCGAACCACGCCGCGTTTCTTCGGCTTTGGGGCCAGCACAGTAGGCTCCTCGGCCAGTTTCGCAAATATGCGGCTCTGAATGCCGGACTGATGGCCCCCATCGCCCCGCAAAACGTCGCCGATCAAGTGATAAGTCGCCCAGGTTTCCCGGGCCTCCTCATCGCGCCCCACGCGCTCAATCAACTCACTTGCCTCACCTGGATGGAATTCGCCGTCCATCAACGAAGAGATATTGTCCTTCATTACCATCTCCTGTCTTTGCTGGTGCCCAATAGGGGCCGCAGCTTTTCTGCAATTGCATCACGCGCGCGGAAAATCCGCGAACGCACCGTTCCGAGTGGGCAGTTCATGATTTCTGCTATTTCTTCATACGAGAGACCTTCAATCTCTCTGAGCACGATTGCGGTTCGAAGTTCATCCGGCAGCGTATCCATTGTTTCGTTCACCGTTTTGGCGATCTGCTTGGTCAGCAATTCGCTTTCAGGCGTATTGATATCTCGAAGCTGCTGCCCATCTTCAAACCCTTCGGCCTCTTCGCTATCAAATTCCGTGGACGTTGGCGCGCGCCGCCCCATCGCGACCAAGTAATTCTTGGCCGTGTTGATGCCGATCCGGTAAAGCCACGTATAAAACGCGCTTTCTCCCCGGAAGGCTGGCAAGGCGCGGTACGCCTTAATAAACGCTTCTTGCGTCACGTCCTCTATTTCCGCTGGATCGCGCACCAAGCGGGACAACAGTCTTCCGAGTTTTCGCTGATACTTGGCGACCAGCATCTCGAAAGCCTTTTTGTCGCCACGCTGCGCACGTTCCACCAGTTGCTGATCGATATCCCGATCACTCATTCATCGTTTCCGCGGTTTCTATTGGCTATATTTCCACGCACCTGCGCGGAGGCGGAAGTATACCCTTAGAAACTGTCTAACGATAAACCGTAACTCGACGATCGCACATTAACAGCAAAGGGCGGAAAACAGACGCGCCACGTATGAGCCACAGACACAGTGGTTTTAAAATAGTTCATTTAAGGATAGGGTTATGGCTGAAGAGCGTGTGCGGGTTGATTCGCGGGCATGCAACCTAACCTAATAAGACCCAGAAACCGTCTGAAAGTGTAGCGAGCGGGCGGAGTTCTGGTTGAGGAACGGACGCGTACAGATAGGCGTAGCAGGGGTTTCGGGGAGCATGCTCCCCGCCTGCGAAGCGGTTTGCGTGTGCAAACGCAAACGCGCCCTGCAAGGGCGCAGAGTACCGGAGACCGGAAATCCGCCCGCGCAGTAACTTTCAGAGGGTTTCTCATACATCCAATTCTATTCATCCTATCTATAACATCAATTATCACTAACGGTTTCCACATCAACTTATGTCTACCTTCGACGTCATTATCATCGGCAGCGGGCTGGCCGGCATGTCCCTCGCGCTTCATCTGGCCCAAGACCGCCGCATCGCACTGGTCACCAAACGGGAGTTACTGGACGGGGCCAGCAGTTGGGCTCAAGGCGGCATCGCAGGCGTTTTGGGCGACGACGACTCCGTTGCCCTGCATGTCGAAGACACACTGATCGCCGGCGCCGGTCTGTGCAGCCGCGACGTTACGGAGTTTGTGGTATCCGATAGCCGCGCGGCCATCGACTGGCTGATTCAAGCCGGCGTTCCTTTTTCTCGCGACGAGGAAGACCCCAGCCAATTCCATCTGACGCGCGAAGGCGGCCATAGCCATCGCCGCATAATCCATGCCGACGACGCAACGGGCGCTGCGGTGCAGCAAACCTTGGTGGAGCGGATTCGCAACCATCCGAACATCGAGGTCATGGAGCACCACATCGCGGTGGATCTCATTACCGGTAAGAAAATCGGAATCAACGATAACCGTTGCTACGGCGCATACGTGCTGGACAAACGGTCTGGTGAAATCCTCACCTTGGGCGCGCTTCACACCGTCCTCGCGGCCGGCGGCACGGGTAAGGTTTATCTCTACACAACCAATCCGGATACAGCGACAGGCGACGGCGTGGCGATGGGTTGGCGCGCCGGATGCAGGGTGGCGAATATGGAATTCATCCAGTTTCACCCAACCTGCTTGTACCATCCGCATGCAAAGTCGTTTCTGATTACCGAAGCGGTGCGAGGCGAAGGCGGTTTGTTGAAGCTTCCGGATGGACGACGTTTCATGCCGGATCACGACCAGCGGGCTGAGCTGGCGCCACGCGATATCGTCGCCCGCGCCATCGACTACGAAATGAAAAAGCGCGGTCTCGACTGCGTTTATCTGGACATCTCGCACAAGTCGCCCGATTTCCTGAAGGCCCATTTCCCGAACATTTATTCCCGCTGCCTGGAACTAGGCATCGACATCACCAAGCAGCCCATTCCCGTCGTGCCCGCCGCGCATTACAGTTGCGGCGGCATCATGACTGACACGCACGGACGAACCGACGTCGAGGGTCTTTATGCTGTCGGGGAAACCGCGTTCACTGGACTGCACGGCGCAAACCGGCTGGCTTCCAATTCGCTGCTTGAGTGCCTGGTTTTCGCTCGCGCGGCGGCGGAGGACATTCTCAGCCAGTGCAAAGACACCACCCCATCCCTGCCGCAATGGGACGCCAGCCGCGTCACCGACCCGGACGAAGAAATCATCATCTCCCACAACTGGGACGAACTTCGGCGCTTCATGTGGGACTATGTGGGCATCGTACGCACCAAAAAACGTCTTGCCCGCGCCAAGCACCGCATTGAACTGCTTTACCAGGAAATCAACGAGTATTACACCAGCTTCCGGGTAAGCAGCGATTTGGTGGAGCTACGCAATCTTGTCATGACTGCGGATTTGATCGTTCGTTGCGCTATGCTGCGCCATGAAAGCCGGGGATTGCATTACAGCTTGGACTATCCGCGCACATCGCCGATCGCGGTGAATTCGGTGTTGACGCCGGATTGATTCTTGTTAATGACGATGCCGCCCATCTACGTCACCGCCGAAATTCGGCAAATCGAGCAAGGCTTCATCGCCGCTAATCCGGACGTTTCGCTGATGGAACGCGCCGGCTTGGCGGCGGCAGAGAAGGCGCGCGACATGCTGCGAGACGGCTTTCGAGTGCTCGTTGTGTGTGGTCCCGGCAATAACGGCGGCGATGGCCTCGTGGTCGCCCGTCATCTCCGTGTTTGGGGTTATCAAGTCACGACTGTACTGTTGGGCGATGCCGCGAAGCTTCCCGCCGATGCGGCTAAGGCTTACCAGCAATTCGTGGCGGCGGATGAAACCATCGTCCCCCAAATTCCTAACGGCCGCCACTGGGATCTCATCGTCGACTCGCTCCTGGGAATAGGACTCGGACGCGCCGTGGAAGGCGCCTTCGCCAATGCGATCGAACAAATCAACGCTAGCCACACCCCAGTTCTTTCTATCGACATTCCCAGCGGCCTCGATAGCGACACCGGAAACGTTCGCGGAATCGCGATCAACGCCACCGAAACCATCACTTTTATTGGCTTGAAACCTGGCCTGCTAACTGCGGATGGAAAAGATCATGTTGGCCGCCTCACTGTTGCTTCGCTAGATATAAACGTTGAGGAATTTGTTGAACCACACGGTCGCCTGCTCGATCAGACGACGGTTACCCGTTATCTGCCGCGCAGGCGCTGGAACAGCCACAAGGGAAGTTTCGGCAGTGTAGGAATCATGGGCGGAGCCGAAGGCATGCAGGGCGCCGCGGCGTTGGCTGGTCGAGCGGCTCTAAAACTTGGCGCGGGCCGGGTTTATGTGGGAACGCTGGCCAAATCCGCCTCTGGTTACGACCCCATACAACCGGAGTTGATGTGGCGAGACGCCGAAGCACTGCTAAGCCTCGATCATCTCACCACACTCGTCGCCGGACCTGGCATGGGTCAATCGCACGAAGCTCGCGCCCTGCTTGTGCGCCTGCTCGAAATGCAAATGCCGCTTACCCTGGATGCGGATGCTTTAAACCTGATCGCTGCCGATGAACCATTGCAAGTCGCATTGGCGACGCGCGAACACGAAACGATCCTCACGCCCCACCCCGCCGAAGCTGCTCGCCTTTTAGGAAGTGATACCGCGATGGTGCAAGGTAATCGTATTGCGGCCGCCCTGGAGTTGGCGGAGAGATTTCAGACAATGGTGGCGCTCAAAGGCGCAGGGACCATATGCGCAACGCCCGCTGGAAACTGGTTCATCAATCCGACAGGCAATCCCGGCATGGCCAGCGCTGGAACCGGGGATGTTTTGTCGGGGATCGTCGGAGCGTTGTTGGCGCAGGGGCTCAAAGCGGAAGAAGCCTTGACCCTAGGCGTTTACTTACACGGCGCGGCCGCCGACGCCTTAGTTGATGGAGGAATAGGTCCGGTGGGGTTGGCCGCCAGCGAAATAATCGAGGAGGCTCGACGACTACTAAATCTATGGATGAATGTGGAGGAATAAATTAGGGGCCATTTTGCCCCTCTCACTCATGACTACTTTCCTATTCGTAGGAGCGAGCTTGCTCGCGATTGTGTCCGGGGCCACGCTGACAATCGCGAGCAAGCTCGCTCCTACGCGCCCCGATTGGTTCATGCGGTTAGTCGAGATTCGGATTAACTACTACCCGTATACCCCCACTTAACCTTGTCCTTCACATACAGCAGCGACAATCCGTTCGACGCAATCAACTGCAATAGTTTGTCCGACTGGTCTTGCGTCAGCACAAATACCACCTCCACGGGCAGATCCGACGCCAACTCGTAAAACGTTTCCTCATGTAACCGCTTATGCCGGCCATACCCCGAGATAGCCCGTATTGCGGAACCGCCGCCTATTCCCATTCCCCTGGCCAACTCCAGCAACCATTCATAGAGCGCCATGCCTTCGTGTTTTCTTTTCTCGGTGGTGAATATCCGCAAGTACACACCATCCATATGAATACCTCCTTAAGAAGCTGTAGGCTCAGTTTTTTAAAAACTTCATCGTCATCATGCCCAGGACCGTCATCAACAACGATCCCGCAAGATGCCCCGTGATGTGCGCCGCCGCCCAAACATATTGCGTTCGTGAAAGCAGCGTGACAGCTTCCGCCGAAAATGTCGAGAACGTGGTTAAGCCTCCCAGAAAACCGGTTATGACAAACAGCTTGGCCTCCGGCGGCAAGCCCGCATGCTCACCGAAATACGCCACCGCCAAACCGACCAGATACCCCCCAATCAAGTTCGCGACGAGAGTGCCCATTGGCAGCGTGGGAAAAGCTGGATTCAGCCAATGGCCGAGCGCCCAGCGCAACCATGCGCCGAATGCGGCGCCAAGACCGACAGCAATGATTCCATAGATAGGCATGGGGTCTGTGCTTAAAGGGGTGGGGCTAAGATTATAATAAGAACGTGCTTTAGGAACGTGTACGAAATATTTTCCCGATTTATCCTGCGTCTGTCGGGCGCGCTAAAAATCGCTGTAGAACCCTGAACCTTCCGTATTCATCGCTTTACAAGTAAATTCCGTCCTTCTTTCTTTAAACGCCCTCTGGAGACTCCCTTGGCAGAACGCGAATCAATGGAATACGACGTCGTCATCGTCGGCGCCGGGCCGGCCGGGCTGGCCGCCGGCATTCGCCTGAAACAGCTTGCTGCGAAAAAAGGCGCCGAGATCAATGTCTGCATCGTCGAAAAAGGCTCCGAGGTGGGCGCGCATATTCTCTCCGGCGCGGTCATGGACCCGCGTGGCATCGCCGAACTGTTTCCCGATTGGAAGGACAAGGGCGCGCCGCTCAACACGCCGGTGACGGAAGATCGCTTCCTGTTCCTCACGGAAAAATCCGCGAGCAAAGTCCCCAACCTTCTCCTTCCCGCCTGCTTCAAGAACCACGGCAATTACGTCATCTCATTGGCCAACGTGTGCCGTTGGCTGGGACAACAGGCGGAGGCGCTAGGCGTCGAGATCTATCCCGGCTTCGCGGCGGCGGAAATACTTTTCAATGAAGACGGCTCGGTGAAGGGAGTCGCCACTGGCGACATGGGCATTGGCAAAAACGGCGAACCAACGGACCACTTTCAGCGCGGCATGGAGCTGCACGCCAAGTACACCCTATTCGGCGAAGGCTGCCGCGGCAATCTGGGCAAGCAATTGGAAAAGCGCTTCAACTTGCGCGAAGGCAAGGACCCGCAGGTTTACGGCATCGGCCTCAAGGAAATCTGGGAAATCCAGCCGGAGAAACATCAAGCAGGTCTGGTGATCCACACAGCGGGTTGGCCTTTAGACTCGCACACCTATGGCGGCTCTTTCCTTTATCACATGGAAAACAATCTGGTCTCGGTGGGGTTCATTGTCGGCTTGGGCTACACAAACCCTTACCTCAGCCCGTTTGAAGAATTTCAGCGCTACAAGACTCATCCGGCGATTGGCTCTTTTTTCGAAGGCGGCAAGCGCGTGGCCTACGGCGCACGGGCGATTACCGCCGGCGGGTTGCAATCGCTGCCCAAGACAATATTTCCAGGCGGCGCCTTGATAGGCGACAACGCCGGTTATCTGAATGTCGCGCGAATCAAGGGCAGTCACGCCGCGATCAAGTCCGGCATGCTGGCCGCCGAGGCTGCCTTCGACGCCGTGACAAGCAACCGTTCTTACGATGAACTGGTCGACTATCCCAACGCCTTCCGGGAAAGCTGGCTACATGAGGAGTTGTACAAGGCGCGCAACGTCAAGCCAGCGTTGTCGAAGAGCCTCTACGGCGGCGCGCTGATGGTGGGCATCGATCAGGTCGTGTTCGGTGGCAAAGCGCCATGGACGCTTCATCACAAACATGCAGACCACGAAACGCTACGAAAAAAGAACGAAGTATCTCCGATCAACTACCCTAAGCCGGATGGCGTGCTGACCTTTGATCGACTGTCATCGGTGTTTATTTCAAACACCAATCACGAAGAAAATCAGCCGGCGCATTTGACGCTGAAAGATCCTAGCGTGCCGGTGAAGGTGAATCTGGAATATTACGACACGCCGGAGCAGCGCTATTGCCCTGCGGGTGTTTATGAAATTGTGCGAGAAGGAGGCGGGACCAATCCTCGCTTGCAAATCAACGCGCAGAACTGCGTGCATTGCAAAACCTGCGATATAAAAGACCCGACGCAGAATATCGTGTGGGTAACGCCAGAGGGTGGTGGCGGGCCGAACTATCCAAATATGTAATATCCACTAAATTGTCATTCTGAGCGAGAGCGAAGAATCTGCTTTATGCGGCGGCGCCACGAGGCTTAACAGCAGATTCTTCGCTCTCGCTCAGAATGACAAAACTACCAATTCCTTAAATTGACAAATATGGGAGGCCTTTTGCGCAATCCTCGGCGAAAGGCTGTGGGCTACTTCTCCTGCTCGTCACTTTTTTTCAATGGCGCCGACACGTCTTTCAATTCCAAAGGCAATGAATAATCAGGATAGCGCTCTTTAAACTTCGCCAACTCCGCCTCGAACTCTTTCGCTTTTCCTTCTTTACGCAAAATCAAAATCCGCTTGAGCCATGCCTCTAGCGATTCAACGATTGCAGTCGGCGCAACCTCGGCGCGCCGGCTCGCTTTGGCGCGTAATTCGGAAGACGGCGGGGATGCCGCTGCGCTCGCTCCAGCGCTTCCTTCAATGGAATCAGCCTTGAATTTCATCTGCGACTGAGCGGAATCCGCCAAAGCAGGCGCGGCCGCTTGTCGCTCGCCAACCAGCTCCCGGGCCGTTTCCATGTCCGCAACAAAGGGAACTGGCTCACGGGCAATCGGTGGGGGAGCCGCCTTCTTTTGGATTGCGCGAGGCGCTTCGGGCCGCGCCATCTCTTTCGCGGATGTCGCCTGATCCGGCCTATCGCCAGACAATCGATCGACTTTCCACTCCACCTGCTCCGAAACGACGCTGGATGGCGCGGCCGCAGCCAACGTCTCTTCCCGCTTATCGGCGGACGATGGCGCGCTGGACCTCTTGGCCTCCGGCCTGGGAGGAGAAATCAAATCCGGTTTCTCCTCCATTGTTAAAATCCCCACGGAAACCGTCAGCACCACCACTGCTGCGGTCGCCACTGGTCCACTCCATCGCTGAACCCAAGACTTACGTACGGACTGCGGCCGGGAATGGACTGCGCGTCTGGCAGCGGCGCGGATTGCGTCATCGAGACTAGGCGACGGCTCATCGCTGGGAATGCCCCGATACGCGCGAGACAAATCGCCCAACGTAGCGTCCCAGTCCTCGTCCGCGCCTTGGGGAAAAGCAGCGTCAGGAGGGATTTTGTCTTTCGGCCCGCTCATACCAGTTCCTTCAAACCTTCCCGCAATTTCGAGACTGCGTAGCGCAGCCGACTCTTCGCCGCTTCAAACGAAATCCCCGTCGCGGCAGCGATTTCCTCTACGCTCAAACCACCTTCCTCGTGCAAAAGAAACGCCTCCCGCTGCGGCGCGGGCAGCGCATCCAGCAAGCGCAGGATATGCCCGCCCTGCTCCTTCGCTTCGACTTGCACATGCGGTTCGTCGATACGGCTCGCGATCGGCTCGGGCAGCAAGTCGCCATCCTCAAACAGCACGGCGTCCGGCCGGTTGGCGATACGGTAATAATCGATCAGCCGGTTATGCGCCAACGTGTAGAGATAGGTTCGAAACTTGGCCTCGACCCGGTAACGCTCCCGCGCTTGAATCACGTTCGTCCACACATCCTGAAATAGCTCCTCGGCGTGGCTTCGATGCTTGCACTGGCGAAGAATGAAGCGGAACAACCCGCCGCGATGTCGGGCGTAAAGTTGATCGAAGGCTGCCGCGTCGCCTGTCTGGTAACGCAGCATGAGGCTTTCATCGGCGTCGTCTTGGTCCATATGGACCGATAGTGTAATCCACGGCGCCGTCGATAGGCGCAAGCTTACTCGCGAATAACGGTTGATCGCGAGCAAGCCCCATCCACTCATCAAATAAGCACCCGAATTCGCCACTCTCTGATCAGAATCACCATCTCGCCGGCGGATCCGGGGTAAACCGCGCCGGAAACGGTTGCGGCTCGCGCCATGGCTCCTGATTGATCACGCCCCGCGCCACCAAATTCGCCCGACTATCGTAATAAATCGTAATCACTTCCTCGGGGCTCGCGGTCGCGCGTTCGAACGCCACATAGCGGGCATGCGAAGCTTCATTTCGCCCATGCCCAGTCCCCAAACTCTTTTCCTCGGCGCGGGCCGATGGGGCCGCCGCGCCAGCGCTATCGGCTGACGGCGCCGCGCGCTTGGCGCGCGGTTCGACGGACTCGCGCAACGCCAACGGTTGCTCCTCAACCTTACGCCGAAATAGCGCGACACCGACAACGCCGACATTCTCCGGCCTGCCCGTACGCGCGGCGTAGGAATCCGGCAATTCAGTGAAATAAAATGCGGCGGTGCGGGATAAGCTCTTGCGCCATCCTTTGACGCCCAGATTCGCGCCACGCTCAAGGACATATCCGCTTTGGGCGGCCGCGGCGGTTTCACCTGTCACCACATTCACCCCATCCACAGACACCACGGCAAGGACATCGTTACCGCCTTGATTACGCAACATGACTTGATACTCGTTCCCCGGCTTGCCAACCACATAAGCTTTGCCTTCATGCCAGTGAATCGGCAGTGTTTTCCGTTCATTCCGATCATAAATCGTTACGCCCGCCAGATTGCCGGCGGCGAGCGCCTGACTGGCGATCATCGCCATCAATATCCCCATAAAAAACCGTTTCATGTTGTTCTCCTTATCTAAACTAAAAAGTAAGATGGGCTACGTGCCCTATTTACTGAAACGGCAAACAGCGGAAAATGGGTTAACTGTCGTGTGCTATCTTTAAAAGCGCCTCGCGGAAGCCTTAATCAGGAAGGAAAGAACATGAAAAGCGTTGCACAACTATTGAAGATCAAAGGTGGCGGCGTTTACTCAATAACGCCTAACGCGTCAGTCTTCGACGGCGTGAAGATGCTCGCCGACAAAGGCGTCGGCGCGGTGCTGGTGATGGAAGGCGA
>DATLHW010000142.1:0-5296 GCA_035539675.1 Burkholderiales bacterium
GCGTCCAGGTGGAGCTAGCGCTTCGCCCTTCAATACATTCGAGTTGGGTCTGGACGCCTCGTGGGAGGTGGATGTATTTGGCCGCGTTCGCAATCAGGTTCGCGCCGCCGAGGCCGACGTGCAAGCGGCGCAGGCCGATCGAGATGGCGTGCGCGTTGCGCTGCTCGCGGAAGTTGCTCGGACCTACGTCGAGTATCGGCTGTACCAAGCCCAAACGGATATTGCGCAAAGGACAGCGGCTGCGGAAGAGGGCACTGTCAGGATTACACGCGCGCGTTTCGAACAAGGCATGTCGAACCGGATGGAGTTGGAGCGCACTGTGTCCGCGCTCGCTGTGACTCGGGCGCAGATTCCGCAAGCGCGCACGTTGGCCGATTCTGCTCGTTATCGATTGGCGTATCTACTCGCCAGCACGCCGGAAACGCTTTCCATCGCCTTATCTGCGGAGAAGCCGATGCCCGATAGCGATCCATTACGCGTGTTGCTTGCCCCAACGGATGTGCTTGCGTTACGTCCGGATGTAAGGGCAGCGCAACAACGCTTGGTTAGCGCCGGTCAATTGCGCGAGGCCGCTGCGGCGCTTCGTTATCCTCGCATCACATTGGCGGGACTGCTCGGCGTGGAGAGCGGGGAGGTTAGCGATTTATTGAAGTCAGGATCTCGCACATGGTCCGTGGGCGCGGGTTTGCTTGCGCCGCTATTCGACTTCGGGCGAATACGCGCCGCGATAGATGTCGCCGACGCCCAGCAAGAGCAGGCCTATTTGAGTTACGAGCGCACCATTCGCACCGCCTTGCAGGAAACACAGACTGCGATTGTGTCGTACACGCAAGGCGTCGTGCGGCAAAAGGAGTGGGCGCAGGCGGTTCAATCCAGCCGCATTGCTGCGAATTTGGCTCGCAGGCAATACATGGAGGGAACGTTGTCGCTGTTGGAAGTGCTGGATGCGGAGCGCAGTCTGTATGTGGCCGAACTCGGGTGGGCGCAGGCGACCGCGGATGTGTCTATCCGTCTCGTGACGGTATACAAGACGATGGGAATTGCGCCGGCGATGACGCCATCGTGAGGCATGCAGATCTGAAATGAAGATCCTTATAGTTGAAGACGAACTCAAGACGGCCGATTACCTGCAACGCGGTCTTTCGGAGCAGGACTGTATCGTCGATGTAGCGCGTGATGGCGTCGATGGTCTGCATCTGGCGACTCAATACGAATACGACGTCATCGTATTGGACGCCATGCTGCCCGGATTGGATGGCTTCGAGGTGTTGCGATCACTTCGCGCTACTCGGCAGACGCCAGTCATCATGCTGACGGCGAGAGACGGCGTTGAAGATCGCATCAAGGGCTTGCGAGGCGGCGCCGACGACTATCTGGTCAAACCCTTCTCGTTTCTGGAATTGCTGGCTCGTCTTCAAGCGCTTACGCGACGGGGGCGAAGTTTGGAGCCCACGCATCTGCGGATTGGCGATCTCCATATCGATCTTGTCGGACGCAAGGCAGTGCGTGCGGGCGTGCGTCTTGATCTCACCGCCAAGGAGTTTTCCTTATTGGGCGTGCTGGCGCGTCGCCAGGGCGAAATTCTCTCCAAGACCGCGATCGCTGAGTTGGTCTGGGATATGAATTTCGACAGCAACACCAACGTCGTTGAAGTCGCCATAAAACGGCTGCGCGCCAAACTCGACGGTCCGTTTGAGCAAAAGCTGCTGCGCACGATACGCGGCATGGGCTATGTGCTCGAACTGCCTAGCGGAGAGAGTGAATGACCCGCTCCATCGCCATTCGTTTGGCGGCGATGTTCGCCGTGGCGGCGCTTGGCGTTTTTTCATTGGTCGGATGGGGTCTTTATCGCGTGTTGGAAAAGGAGCTGGCGCAGCATCAAATCGCCGAGCTTACTACGCGGTTTGAAGTTCTCGAATCGCTGATACGGCGCGCCGCGACCGTCGAGCGGTGGAAAATTGTGCACACCAAACTCGACTCCATAACACCCGAAACCGGAAGTGCGCGGTTCTGGATTTTTAGTGATGACCCGAACTTTCGCTACGGCGACGGCTTAGAGGATGTTAAGCGGCATGTCGCCAATGCCGATGGCTTCGGCGCGTTGCCCATCGCGGGCAAGTCTTATCCGATGAAAACGCTGGTCACGACCATCGCCGCGAACGAGGCTCGTCCCACCGTTCGTTTCATGATCGGGATCGATACCACACCGTTCTTTCATACCCTTCGCACGTTCGCTGCGGCGTTAGTGGCCTTGTCGGCGGCGGGTGTTGTTCTTGTGACATTGGTGGGTTACTGGATCGCTCGCGTGGGACTCAAACCCCTGAACCAGCTCTCGCAGGAAGCCAACGCGCTCAGCCCCAGCGCGCGTTCGCAGCGGCTGCAATTTTCCCCGTTACCGAGCGAATTGTTGGACTTTGTATCTTCTTTTAATGGCGCGTTGGATCGTTTGGAAAACGCCTATGCGCGGCTCGAAGCCTTCAATGCCGATGTGGCGCATGAACTGCGTACGCCGCTAACAAATTTGATTGGTCAAACTCAGGTGGCATTGTCGAGGCAACGCACCGCGCCGCACTTCGAAGAAGTGCTGCAATCAAATTTGGAGGAAATGGAGCGGTTACGCGCGATCATCAACGATATGCTGTTCCTCGCTCGCGCCGATCAAGGTGAAACAGCGACGGGGCTGGCGTCAACTTCCATTGCCTATGAAATCAACAAGACGGTGGAGTTTCTGGAGTTCATTCTGGATGAAGCCGGCGTCACCGTGACGGTTAGTGGCGACGCCGAAGCCATGATCGAAACCTCCTTATTCCGGCGCGCGATGACCAACCTGCTGCAAAACGCCGTGCAACATTCCCCAACGGGTTCGGAAATTCTTGTTGAGGTTTCGCAATGGCAGGAGAGTATTCGCGTAGCGGTTTCCAATCCAGGCAAGGAAATCGCCGAGGAGCATCTGGGGCGGTTATTCGACCGTTTCTATCGAGTCGATCCGGCGCGCCGTAACAGTTGGGAGAGTCATGGTTTGGGTCTTTCCATCGTCAAGGCGGTTGCTCAGATGCACGGCGGGTCGGTCTTTGCGTCGAGTAATCATCTACTGACGACTGTGGGGTTTAACGTGGCGCGCCGCGGCGAAGTATGAAATTCGTATTTGTTGACTGACCCTCGGGTAAATCCGTTCTATGTATTAAGGAACCTCTGATTAAGTTACTGCGCGGACCGAAGATGAGCCAGCGGTACTCAACGTACTACTCGTACGCTTCCGTTCCTCGGCTCATCTTCGGCCCGCTCGTTCCTCTTAATCAGAGGTTCCTTAACGATGCGCGCTTCTTTGTTCCGCCTCTTTACTCTGTACAGGGGGAGGCTGGAAGCTCCATATCCCGTGATCGTTGGGATTGAGATTTAGTTTTTGGCCAGGGGTGAGGTTTTCGGGGCAATGCTTGCCGTTAGCGCAAATGTATCTCTTTTGGTATTGGTCTCCCATCTTGTGTATCACAGTCTGGTTTCCGTCGTTACTCTCAACCTCGAAGGTATGATTTTTTAATTGCTGAAGTTCGTTCGGTAGCACCTGCGAGAATGAGACTAGAGCAGGCTGCGGCGGATCTTTGCGCGGCCGTTCGTTGTGTGATGTTACTGCTGGACTCAGTTGAGGCGTCGTCTTTTGCCCAAGCTTCTCAGTCGCAGACTGCCTTGGCGGCGGTTGTGTAGGAGGCAGGCTAGGACGACTCCGTGAGCCGCCGGATTGAACATTCGATTCACGACGACGGCGTCCCCACTTTACCCTTGGTATCGACCGAATAATTTTATCGCCCACCTTGCCGAGGAGTAGTCCAGCCGCGCCTATTCCGCCGTAGATCGCCGCCGTGACCCCCAAGCCGCCCGCGATCGCCGGTATTGCTGCGCCAGCGATGCCTATAGCCGCCGGCGCCGCCGCCCCAAAACTTGCGACGGAAATTGCTACGGCTGCCGTGATTACGGCGCCTGCCATAAGCACGGTTCCGCCTATTTTTAACGCACTGGTGACCAGTTTCCCCAGGCCTCTACCTACTTCGCCAAAGAACGCTTTCGGCCCCCGCTTGATCGAGGCAAATACTTTCGTGACGGGGTAGGCGAGCTTTCCTAGAAGATAGGCGCCCCCACCGGCATAGCTGACGATCGATCCGACTGCGATCGCAGTTAGTGCGCCGGCGGCAACAGCGGGTCCTATTGGCGAAAAGAGAAGGCCTGCGCCGACAGCCACGGTGAGCACTCCTGCCGCAACGGTCCATTTGCCGCCCGATGCGACACGTTTTCCATAGGCTTTGAGTTTTCTAAACATGCTTATATTCCCTCTGCGTTTATTCGTGGCTGTTGTTGAACTTGATAATTGCCTGACGACAATTGCACGAGCAAACGGCATGCCTAACCGAGAACAGCCTCAAGGAATTGCTATGCATTTGATAAATAACAAGTATTTTTTTATGTGGCCGGTGATTCGCTTCGAGATATAACAAATGTGAGGGAACAGTAGGCGACCTGACTTGCGAGACTGCGCGCATTTTTCCGTTATTTATTTGAATCGGGGAAGACCGGAGGGCGGGCGGATCAACTTTTCGGCCATAAATCTATCAAAGCAAATGATCCTTGCTTGCCTCTTCTTGATCGCTCTCAACTGAAGGTTCAGCAGTACGACGGTTGAAGTATGTAACGATCGTCAAGCGGAGCGGTATTGGCGGAGGATTTACTCATGCTTGGCGTATAAAGAATCGCCAGCTCCTCAAAATTACAAAGTGCGGAGCCGCCGCCGGTCGTTTTTCAACCTCTCCCCTGAGTAACAGCAGTGGTAGAATCGCGCCCTCAGGTTTCAACCCTCGTTTTATTTCATAGGAATCGCTGCAAGACCGGCTCGCGGGGCGGGATTTGCGGAGGTTCGTTAATTTCAAGGTTTACACGTGATTATCACCTCTGGTCTCACCATGCAGTTCGGGGCGAAGCCCCTGTTCGAAAACATCTCCGTCAAGTTCGGCGGCGGCAATCGTTATGGTCTTATCGGCGCCAACGGTTGCGGTAAATCCACGTTAATGAAGATACTCGGTCGCGATTTGGACTCTACCTCGGGTCACTTCGCCGTGGACGCCAACGAGCGGGTGGGCAAGCTTCGGCAGGATCAATTCGCGTACGAAGAATTGCGGGTGCTGGATGTCGTGATGATGGGGCACGCGGAACTATGGGCGGCGATTCACGAGCGCGACGCCATCTACGCTAATCTCGAGGCGAGCGAGGAAGAGTACATGCGCGCCGCCGAGTTGGAAGGAATTGTGGC
>DATLHW010000143.1:0-4405 GCA_035539675.1 Burkholderiales bacterium
GCTGCGGAAAATATCCGCTGATAGGTTTCTTTGTTGTCCAGCGGAAGCGTTTCGAGCTTGAAGCTGTCGCCATCCGGCCGCACCATGCGGATATAACGGACGGCCCAATCGAGAATGGTCAGCGTGGTCAGACCCAAGAAGTCGAACTTCACCAAGCCGATGGCTTCGACATCGTCCTTGTCGAACTGGCTAACCATCGAGTCGGCGCCTTCCGCCACATACAGCGGCGTGAAGTCGGTCAGCTTGCCGGGCGCGATCAACACGCCTCCCGCGTGCATGCCAACGTTACGCGTCATCCCTTCCAACTGCTCGGCCAACTCCAGCAACTCGCGCGTTTCGTCTTCGGTTTCCTCGCGCTCCTTCAGCTTGGGCTCCATCTCGCGCGCCATGGCGAGTGTGACCTGTTTGCCCGGCTGGAACGGGATGAGTTTCGCCAGTTCGTCCGTACGGTTATAGCCCCACTCCATGACGCGGCCCACGTCGCGCACAACAGCCTTCGCCGCCATCGTGCCGAAAGTAGCGATCTGCGACACGGATTCGGCGCCGTACTTTTGCTTCACATAGTCAATCACCCGATCACGACCATCCTGGCAAAAGTCGATATCGAAGTCGGGCATGGATACCCGTTCGGGATTCAAAAACCGCTCGAACAGCAGGTCGTAACGCAGTGGATCGAGGTCGGTAATGCTCAGCGAGTACGCCACCAAGGAACCGGCGCCTGATCCGCGGCCAGGACCGACCGGCACACCGTTCTGTTTAGCCCAGTTGATAAAGTCAGCCACGATGAGGAAGTAGCCGGGGAAGCCCATCTGAATAATGGTCTTGGTCTCGAATTCGAGGCGAGCTTGGTATTTTTCCCGATTCGTCTCTCTGACGGCCTCATCGGGGAAGAGCTGTTGCAACCGTAATTCAAGCCCCTCTTTCGCCTGAGCAACCAGATAGTCATCCAAAGTAACGCCGGGCGGCGTTGGATAATTAGGCAATCGGCTCTTGCCTAGCTCCAGTTCGAGATTGCAGCGCTTGGCGATTTCGACGGAGTTCGCCAATGCTTCGGGAATATCGGCGAACAACGCCGCCATTTCTTCCGGCGTTTTGAAATACTGCTCCTCGGTAAACTCTTTTTTCCGCCGCCGATCGCTGAGGACATAGCCTTGCGCGATGCAAACGCGGGCCTCATGCGCGCGAAAGTCGGATCGCTTCAAGAACTGGACGGGATGCGTGGCGACAACAGGAATTTGCAACTCAGACGCTAGATCGAGGGCATATTCAATATACCCCCCCTCGCCAGTCGCTCCGGTGCGCTGGAGCTCGAGGTAATAAGCGCCTGGGAAGATTGAAAGCCATTGACGGGCGAACTCTTGGGCGAGTTTTTCATTGCCCTGGCAAAGCGCCTGACCGACATCGCCATGCTGTGCGCCTGACAGCATGATCAACCCGGACGTCCCTATCTCGGCAAACCACTCGCGCCGAAGCTCGGCTCGGCCGCGATATTGATTGCTCCGATAAGCCTGTGTCAGCAGCTCGCATAAAGCAAGATAACCGGTGCGAGATCGACAAAGAAGCAGCGCCCGATACGGTTGATCGCGATTGGCATCGTTGGTAAGCCATACATCGCAACCGATTACGGGCTTTATTCCCGCGCCGCGAGCGGCCTTGTAAAACTTGACCAGCCCAAAAACATTCCCAAAATCGGTAAGCGCCAGGGCGGGCATTTTGTCTTGCTTCGCCTGGCTGATGGCGTCATCCAGCCGGACAATGCCGTCGTTGACTGAATATTCGCTATGGAGGCGAAGGTGAATAAAGGTAGGGGCGTGGGACATGGGAACTCGGGGATCTGGCGGCCTCAGATTTTACCTTAATGCACTGTCGAAGAATGCCCCGCCGCAGATAACAAAAAAATTCAATTACTTCTTAGCCGACAGTCTCCGCGCGGCGAAAAACGCCTTGAGCAATTCGACGCATCCGTCCGCAAGCACACCACTCGTCACCGTAGCGTGATGATTTAGCTTGGGTTCCGCGAAAAGATCGACGACGCTACCGCACGCGCCGGTCTTGAGATCGGACGCCCCATAGACCACCCTCGCAATACGGCTATGGTGAATGGCGCCGGCGCACATCACGCAGGGCTCTAGCGTTACATACAACGTGCAACCCGGAAGGCGATAGTTAGATAGGGCAGACGCCGCATCACGAAGCGCCCTAATTTCCGCGTGGGCTGTGGGATCGCTGGCGCCGATAGGCGTGTTGAAACCTCGCCCAACGACCACTCCATCCTTGACAATCAAAGCCCCCACGGGCACTTCGCCATGGCTCTCCGCCTCCTGAGCAAGCTCGATCGCTTGGCGCATGAAGAATTCGTCTTGTTCGTTCATTTGGGAATAGCGATGGCGGTTAATATGCCTTGCATGATTTGCGTTGGTGTCGGTGGACAACCAGGGACTACCACATCAACGGGGATGACATTGGAAACACGGCCGCAACTTGCATAGCTCTCACCGAAAATTCCGCCGGTGCAGCCACAGTCGCCGATGGCCACTACCAGTTTGGGGTCGGGCGTCGCTTCAAAAGTACGTTCCAATGCAACTTTCATATGTCGCGAAACGGGCCCCGTCACCAACAACATGTCCGCATGTCGGGGACTTGCGACAAAATGAATGCCCAAGCCTTCGAGGTTGTAATAAGGGTTTGTTGTGGCATGGATTTCCAGCTCACATCCATTGCATGAGCCAGCATCAACCTGCCGGATGGCGAGCGAGCGACCGAAGCGTTCAAGGACGGCCGCCTCCAGTCGAGCGCCAAGCAATCGGAGAGACTCGTCAGCAACGGGCGGGGGTTCGCTCTTTATTCCGGTAAGGGCAATTTTTTTTAGCAGTTGATACATGCCATCCTTTTATAAATCTTGCCCGCTATAACTCAAGTTAAACGACTTATTGATTAACGGGAAATCCGGAACGATGTTGCCGATAACCGCATACTCCAGCAACGGCCAGTTTTGCCAAGACGGGTCATGCGGATGACAACGACTTATCCCGTTCCCCTCCGCTGTCTCCAGCGCAACCAAAACTTCTCCGCGCCAGCCCTCTACCCACCCGATCCCATACCGCCCTTCTCCCGCCGGGTTAACCGGCGCGCGAATTTCTCCGCCCGGGATATCATCCAGTATCTGGCCGATAAGACGTAACGATTCCGCGATTTCGTCGAATCGCACGCTGACTCGCGCCGCCACATCGCCATTGCGATGAGTCGCCATGTATACATTCAACTGATCGTACGGAACAGAAGGAAATTGCACGCGAAGGTCCCAGGCTTGTCCGCTGGCTCGGCCCGGAAGTCCGGTCAAGCCCAACTTGGCGGCCAGCGGCGGCGGCACGCGGCCCGTTGTGAGGAAGCGATCCTGCAAGCCCGCATGCTCGTCATAGATAACCTTCAACACAGGCAATTCTCGCTGCAGGGCCTCGATTTCAAGCCGGATAGCGGCGGCGCATGGGGCGTCGATGTCCCGCACGACGCCGCCAGGAACGATGCAATCCATCAAATAGCGATGCCCGAAGTGAGTATGGTTAAGCCGTAGCATGTCCTCCTTGAGCCGGGAGAACTGAGCGAGTCCAAAGGCCAGCGCCGCGTCGTTGCCCAAATAACCCAGGTCGCCAAGGTGGTTCATTATCCGTTCTCGTTCCAAAAGCAACGCTCGCAACCAGTCCGCGCGGGACGGCGCCTTGGTTCCGGTCGCCACTTCGACCGCCATGGAATAGGCCCATGAATAAGCGACCGTGCTATCGCCGGAAACCCGTCCGGCCAAGCGAACACCCTCCTCCAGCGTCATGGCCTCGAAACGTTTCTCGATCCCCTTGTGCACATATCCCAATCGCTCTTCCAGACGCAGCACCCGTTCGCCAACCACAGAGAAACGAAAGTGGCCGGGCTCGATAATGCCCGCATGCACCGGACCGACGGGAATTTCATGAACGCCGTCGCCCTCGACTTTCACAAATGGGTAGTTGTCCGGCGCATCGCCAACGTCTTCCTCAGTTTTGAAATCACGACGCAATGGAAAACTATCCGCTGGCCATGCCGCATGACGCAGCCATGGTCGTTCATCATCGGCTTTATCGGCGCGCAGCCCCAACAGGTCAAACACCGCGCGCTGCATACGGTTCGCCACCGGAAAAATATCAGAGAGGTCGGGAAACACGGGGCGCGACTCTTTCACCAACAAACGCATGCAGAGAAGACCATCCTGAAATGCGAGCGCCGCGTGAACCGCCAGGGCTTCGTCCCACTCCCGATCGTCGCTTCCCCACAGGGCGACCAAACGGCCGCCGCTTTGTTGAACGGCCTCCGCCACGCCTCGATATTGATCTGGATTCACAGGCGTGAACCAAATGGGCGGCTGGGCCAGTAACGG
>DATLHW010000144.1:0-3349 GCA_035539675.1 Burkholderiales bacterium
CTAGACTTCACGGCGTCACATGCCATAGAATGTTTTCGACTTTATTCGTGGTGGTGGCGTATCTCGCTTTCAATGTCTGCTCCCAGTTTTCGACCGCTCTACGATCAGATCAAAATTTTGATCACTCAGAGCCTTATCGCCGGCGAGTGGCGGCCGGGCGAGGCTATTCCTAGCGAGATCGACCTGGCGGCGCGATTTGGCGTGAGTCAGGGTACGGTGCGTAAGGCGATCGACGAGCTTTCGGCTGAGAACATTCTCGTGCGGAAGCAAGGCAAGGGTACTTTTGTCGCCACCCACTCCGAGGAAAGAACCCAGTTGCGGTTTTTGCGGGTTCTCTCCACGAGTGGCGATAAGGAGGCCCCGAAGAGCGAGGTCATCGACTGCAAGCGGGGTAGAGCGACGGCGGAGGTCGCCAAAGCGCTTGAGCTTCGTTCCGGCGCTCCGGTGTATATAGTGAAGCGCGTGCTTCGGTTTTCCGGCAGGCCTTTAATTCTCGATGAGATCGTTGTGTCTGCCGTGCTATTTAAAGGGCTTACGGCCCAGCGGCTTAACGAGATACAAGGGTCTGTATATAGCTTCTTCGAGCTTCATTACGGTTTGCGGATGATTCGCGCTGAGGAGCGCTTGACGGCGGTAAGCGCGAATGAAGAAACGGCCCAGCATTTGGATGTGAGTCCAGGAACGCCGCTTCTGTGCGTGGACCGAATTGCATTCACTTACGGCGATAAGCCCGTTGAGTGGCGTCGCGGGCTATACCACACGGATGGCTACTACTATTACAACGAACTGGCATAGCATCGAAGCATGCCGCCAAAATTTATTCGCGTGACTCAATGCCGAGGCGCGGCTCTATCAGTGGCTTTCATTCCATGCGAAAATGCTGCCCTTCCTAAAATAGAATCCTGACTACATATAAGGACTGCTTGAATGACGACAGCGGTGAGACAACGTCCAAAACATCTCAATCTCTTCAAAATCAAACAACCGCTTCCGGCGATCGTTTCGATTCTCCATCGGGTGAGCGGCGCGGCGCTTTTTTTGCTCTTCATTCCCTTGGGACTTTGCGCCTTGCAAGACAGTCTTCGTTCGTCGGAAGATTTTTCTCGTTGGGCAGGGATTCTCGCCAATCCAATTGCGAAGCTCATCCTTATCGGCTTTATATGGGCGTATATGCATCATTTCTGCGCCGGCATTCGTTACCTGTTACTCGATCTGCATAAAGGCATCACGCTGGAAGCGGCGCGATTGTCCAGCAAGATTGTGTTGGGCGTAAGTCTTGTATTGACTCTCTTGATAGCGACGAAGATATGGTAAATCGCATTGTTGTCGGTGCCCATTACGGGCTGAAGGATTGGCTGGTGCAGCGGGTTACCGCTGTGCTGATGGTTGTTTACAGCGTTATCGTGGCGGCGGTTTTGCTGACCCGCTTGCCGTTGGATCATGATGGATGGAAGGCCTTGTTTGCGCCGCAGTGGTTTCGTGTGGCCACTCTCATGTTCCTCCTCGCCGTTTTCTGGCATGCGTGGATCGGAATGCGTGACATCCTCATGGATTACGTCAAACCAACCGGAATACGATTGGCGCTTGAAGTGCTGGTGGTGCTGGCGCTTGTCGCCTACAGCTTCTGGTCCATTACGATTTTGTGGAGCATCTAAATAAAATGGCGTTTACAACTAGACAATTTGACGCAGTAATTGTGGGAGCCGGCGGCTCCGGATTACGTGCGGCTCTACAGGCGTCTTCGGCAGGTTTGCGAGTGGCTGTTTTATCCAAAGTATTTCCGACTCGCTCCCATACGGTTGCCGCCCAGGGCGGCGTTGGCGCGTCGCTTGGAAACATGGGGGAAGATAACTGGCTGTGGCATATGTATGACACAGTCAAAGGATCGGATTATCTCGGCGATCAGGACGCGATCGAGTTCATGTGCCGGACCGCGCCGGAGGTCATTCGCGAGTTGGAGCATTTCGGTATGCCGTTCGACCGGAATGAGGACGGCACAATCTATCAGCGGCCTTTTGGCGGACACACGCAGCACTTCGGCGAAAAGCCCGTGCAGCGTAGTTGCGCCGCGGCCGACCGCACTGGTCATGCGATGCTACATACCCTGTACCAGCGCAACGTCATGGCTAATACCCAGTTTTTTGTCGAGTGGATGGCGCTCGATCTGGTCCGCGATTCCGAAGGCGATGTAATCGGCGTGACCGCTTTGGAAATGGAGACCGGCGAGGTCTTTATCTTGCACGCCAAGGCCGTGTTGTTCGCCACTGGCGGCGCCGGGCGTATCTTTTCGGCGAGCACTAACGCCTTTATCAACACTGGCGATGGTCTGGGCATGGCGGCGAGAGCCGGGATGCCGTTGGAGGACATGGAGTTCTGGCAATTCCATCCGACCGGCGTGGCCGGCGCTGGCGTCTTGATCACCGAAGGTGTTCGTGGCGAGGGCGGCATACTGCTTAATAAGAACGGCGAGCGTTTCATGGAGCGCTACGCGCCGAACCTGAAGGATCTGGCGCCGCGAGACGTGGTTGCTCGCGCGATGGCCACTGAAATCAAGGAAGGCCGCGGCGCCGGGAAAGAGGGCGACTACGTATTGCTTAAGCTGGATCACCTGGGGCCTGAAGTCATCAACAAGCGGCTTCCTGGCATTCGCGAGATTTCGATCAAATTCGCGAACGTTGATCCTATCAAGGAGCCGATTCCCGTGGTTCCAACTTGCCACTATCAGATGGGCGGTATTCCGACCAACTATAAAGGCGAGGTTATTATTCCGAAGGGTACGGATCCTGAGGCGGTGGTGCGTGGCTTCTATGCCGCAGGCGAATGCGCTTGCGCATCGGTGCATGGCGCCAATCGATTGGGCACCAATTCTCTTACCGACCTGTTGGTCTTCGGCAAATCGGCGGGCGACAGCTTGGTCGATTTCGTGAAGAGAACGTCTAGCCATAAGCCTCTGCCGAAAGACGCCGGCGACTTCACGGCCGCTAGGCTTGCACGGCTAGAAGGTCAGTCCAATGGCGAACGCGTGGCTGACGTTGGAACGGCGATGCGCCAGACCTTGCAAGCGCATTGCAGCGTTTTCCGTTTCCCCGATTTGTTGACCGGTGGCGTTTCCAAAATCAAAGAAGTCGCCGAACGGGCGAAACACCTCCAGATACAAGACAAGAGCAAGGTGTTCAATACCGCGCGAGTCGAAGCGCTGGAGCTTGAAAACCTCATCGAAGTTGCGGTCGCCACATTAGTATCCGCCGAAGCCCGCAAGGAAAGCCGCGGAGCCCATGACCGGGCCGACTTCCCCAAGCGAGATGACGTTAACTGGCTGAAGCACACGCTTTGGTACAAGGATGGTAAC
>DATLHW010000145.1:0-7466 GCA_035539675.1 Burkholderiales bacterium
AGCTTGTTATGCGCGTGGCTGGTCATCCGCGTGTTGCTCGGCCGTCATGTGCTGGAGCGCCTGCGACAAGTCAGCCACTACTTGCGACTCGGCGAGGAAGGCAATGCGCACCCCGTGATGCCCGTGGGCGGCGAAGACGAGATCGGCGACATGGCTCGCGCCGTGCAACCTTTCCTGCAAGATCGCCGCCAACTTGCTCACACGCGCGCATCGCTGGAGCAGGAACGGAAACGCCTCGCCGCGATTTTTCACCATACAGCCGACGGCATTGTGGTATTGCAGAACGACGCCATTCAGCAGCTTAATCCCGCTGCGGAACTGCTATTCGGCTGGCGAGGCGATGAGATAGTCGGGCGTGACATCACCACACTGATATCCAATTTGGATAAACCGGATGACAACGCCTTTTCGACCAGTCAGGACGCGTTGGCTCACACTCGAGAGGGTTGGGATTTCCCCATTGAAATATCGGTCAGCCACGTAGCGAAAAGCGCTGATGAAAAGCAGGATGGCTCGCTGGCGATTCTGGTGGTGCGGGACGCCACCGTTCGCAAGGAGATGGAGAAGGAGCTGACTTCCGCTCGCGACGCCGCAATCGCCGCACAGCAAGCGCAATCGGCATTCCTCGCCAACATGAGCCACGAACTGAGAACGCCGCTCAACGCCATACTGGGTTACGCCCAACTGCTCAAACGTGATAAGCACCTCACCAGTAAACAAGCCATCGGCGTCGACACGATTCATCAGAGCGGCGAGCATCTGCTGATGCTGATTAATGATCTGCTGGATCTATCCAAAATCGAAGCGGGCAGAATTTCTCTTTTTGCGGATACGCTCAGCCTCTGGGACTTCCTGGACGCAATCGCGCACACCATTCGGGCCAAGGCGGAAGAAAAAGATCTCCAATTCGAGTTCAAGCCGTCGCCGGATTTACCGGCGGCCGTGGAGGGCGACGAAAAACGTTTGCGGCAGGTCATGCTAAACCTGCTCGGTAACGCGGTGAAGTTCACTGATCATGGGCGGGTAACGTTACGAGTCAATGTGCTGGCTCGCGATTCGGTCAAAGTGCGCCTGCGTTTCGAAGTCGAGGACACGGGCATTGGCCTCACGGACGAACAATTGGAGCCGATCTTTTTGGCCTTTGAACAAGTCGGCAACGTTAATCGTCGGTATGGCGGCACAGGATTAGGACTCGCCATTAGCCGCCAACTGATTCGCCTGATGGGCAGCGACATTCACGTCGAAAGTCGGATAAACGAAGGAAGCCGCTTCTGGTTCGATCTCAACCTGCCCGTGGTGGGAGTGGAAGTGGAATCGGCATCCGACGAACGAATCGCGACCGGCTATCAAGGCCCAAGAAAAAAGGTGCTGGTCGTGGACGATGTGGTCGGCAATCGAGCGCTGGCTGTCGATCTGCTGGAGTCGCTCGGCTTCGAGGTGATCGAAGCTGAAAACGGCGAAAGAGGCTTGGAGCAGGCCCAGGCATGCCTGCCCGATTTGATTCTCATGGATATCGTCATGCCGGTGATGAACGGGCTGGAGGCCATACGCCGTCTAAGGCGATTGCCCACTATCAAGGACATTCCGGTGATTGTGCTTTCCGCCAGCGCCTCGGAAAACGATCAGCACGAAAGCCTTGCTGTGGGAGCGAATGCTTTTCACCTCAAGCCGTTCGATGCAAGCAAGCTATTAAACGAAATCGGGGCATTGTTGCATGTGAGTTGGCTTTACCCCGAACCGGCAAACGCGTCGTGCATGGAATCGCACGCAGTGGCTGAAATCGTTCCGCCCCCGCCAGATGAATTGAATGTCTTGCACGAATTGGCCATGACAGGAAACATGCGCGAGATTCGACAACGAGCGGCGCATGTGGCGTCGCTCGACGAGCGATATCGCCCTTTCGCCGAGAAGCTGCGCACGTTAGCGGAGGGCTATCATTCGGAGGCGATAATGGAGTTGATAGAAGAACATTCGCGGATTTCCGAACCGCCGACAGGATAATTTAGTCAATAAAACCACGCCATCTTTCTTAAGCGTTTAATCATGAAAAACGCTCTCAAAATGTGGTAAAAACCCACAAAACCCACAGGTAAAAACTGCTAGAATGCCGCCCTTCCTAACGAGTGAAAAACTCGCTGGCGAAAGATGAAACGGTGGTGACGCAACTCTATCCCCGCCCATTCATGTACTTGTGATTGACGTAGCAAATAACTTTACTAACTTAATTAATAAAACTTGCCATGACTGCAATCCCTGGTCCTTTTTAAGTGACCAGCGGCGCCTCAAATCGTAGATGCGGCTGTCTAAATAGTCTGAAGCAAGCGGGACATCATCCATGGAAACGTATTACATCATCCTGCTGTGGGTTGGGCTTTTGCTATTGTTTTGGGGGCTGAGCAAAGGTCTGGCCGAAGTCGAAGCTTCAATCGAACTCAATCTGGAACGCGCGGAGCGCGCCACCTCCAAACCAACCATGCCCGACTTCGACAAGCCGGACGCCGTCGCCGATGTCATCGGCCAGTACATGAACACACCCATTTATCGGAAGGTAACGATCGGGCCGATGGAATATCACTTCGACCGAATTCTGATGCCCGGCGATTATCAGCCATTGGCTTCGAATGAGCGAAGCATCGAGCCCGGGATTGTCTACGTCGCGGCGGCCTGCTGATAGCCACTTTCGAGAAATAGTCGTTTTGTGTTTACCCGGCTGTAACAAGGGCTAAAAACGCGATTGCGTCAGCAAAATGTAAACGCCCTAAAACGCTTTCCCCCTCCCGCCTCAGCGGGAGGGGGCCGCTCGTCGCTTATTTGGAATAGCCACCCCGCATTCCTTAGGAACGGTAAAAGAATAATGTGCGGATTTAGACGCGTATTGCGGGATGCGATGCGAGGCGCCCGGAGCGCGGTGTAGCTATTCATACACAAGCGACGGGCAACGAAGCAGCGCGCCCGCAACACGCAGGATAAATCCGCACATTATTCTTTTACCGTTCCTCACGCTTTTTTACCATCAACACAAGCCTGATTAGATCTCGAAGTAGGCTTTTCGCTTAACCGATAAGCCGGCGCCCCGAAATCGCCTCTGGCTTGGGGATTCAACGCCACCTGGACTTGGAGGAACCTCCCATTTGCGGAGCTTCCGGCGCTTGTGTTTTTCCCCCGGCCAAGTCTATTGGATCTGTGATTCTAGTCCCGACTCTAACGTTATCTAGCTTGTGCTCTTGTTGAGTTAGTTTAAGCATCGGCACCTTCTTGTTGGTGGCTCCGCCGGGCAATTCAATCATTATCGTCGTATCGCTCGTCTCCGCATTAGGGAACGCCGCCGCCACATCGCCAGCGGCTTTTGCATTTCTTTTGCCCATTCGCTTAACTCGATCCGATGCAGTAATTACTTCGCAATGTTTATTTAATTCCTCTTCCGACATCCGATCAAACGCTCTAGCCAAGTGGAACGCATATGTCCTGCCTTGCTTAGGCTCATTGTCTGGATCTGAGTTCGCCGAGAACTTCATACGATCCGCGCTAAGTATGTGTTTATCTCCTGACGCTTCTGTTACTTCGATTGCCTTCAAGTAGCCGTACTCATCGCGCTTTACGTCGGTAACCGTGCCTATAAACCGTTGCCCAGACCACTCATGCCCTTCGATCGTTTTTGGTTTAAGACGGGAAAACATCGATGACATACCCGACTTGGACCTACTCGGAGTCAAGCTCGTTATAAATGGAAGACTCTCTTGCTTAACCAGCCATCCTGCGTGCGCCATACAACGCGCTTGCGCCTCTGTTGTGCGCGCAGCATCTATCGGGCCTTGATCAAGAAAATTCGCCATATCCTTTCTTGCATGATCGGGCGTCGATGTCTGATAAAAACGCGCTAATACGCTTCGCGCGCTTGCTCGTTCGGCTCCAATTGTTGCTGTATTGACTTCCTCTATCAACGCCTTTTCCATTAACAGGTCAACCAAGCGATTCTGCCGCGCCTTATCAGGCGTCGCATCGCGCGGAGTGGTGTTAGTTTGAAGTTGATGCAGAGGTTTCAGCGCCTCGAAGACTTTCAGAATTTTCTGCGCTTCCTTGCGTCCCGCTTCATTTGGCCATTGCTCAACCGCCACGTCTAGCAACGCGCCTCTTAAAGGAAGGCCCACGCCAATACGACGTTCTCTTTCGGCCCGGAGACCTTCAATCGTTTCCTGATTTTCATCAGCCAGAAGCGTACCTTTTCTATACGTGTTCTTCTCAAGCAGAGATAGCGCCTGCGTCAGCGCCTTATCCGATAGCAAATCGTCGCTGATAGGGCCGGATTGACTAAGCTCATGCAGCTTATTTTCGATACCGTACGCCTTCAGGGAGTTTTGAGCGCTTGAGAAATAGTCATTCAGCGATATATCTTCTGACGTCGCAGTATCTTGAGCTTGCTTAAGCTTCGCCGTCGGAACAGGTAGTCTTGATTTATGTACTTTTGTCTCTGCTCTTTTTCCAGTTATACGCTGCTCCAAATCGGATTGAAGCGCCGCGGACAAACGGTTAACAGGATCATTGTTGGAAATAGCTTTCCCAAGACGCATATTCACCGTAACCAGGAGGCGCGCTAGCGATAAATCATCTAGCGTCTTGCTGGTGTAATTCGATATGTCATCCTGAGCGACGCCTGAGGACGCTTTTACTTTTTCAATAATTCGATCTACATGATCTTCCGAATTGTCTAATGCATAGATATTTATTGCAGCCTTTACATCTCCCATCGAAAGCGTAGGAATGGTTGAACTTTCATCCGAAAACACGGCCTGCGGAGTTATCTCTTCCTCCGTCGTTTTGTTGGTCGTTGAGAGTGCTCCATGATCGCTTGATAAAGCGTCTTGCGGCGACATGGGGTAATCGGGTAGCTCAGACGTAGAGAATCTGGCCGCCTTTAACGCCTCATGGAGATGATCCATCTCCGTCTCTGGCGACAAATCGCTTTGTTGACCTGCTTGCTCTTCTTTGACTTCTTTCCCTTTTAAGGATGTGAGGGAAGAATTGGGCATGGTTAGGTCCCCGGGCGCATGGAGCATCGCTTCGATATCGTCCAGCTCCTGTGTCGACGCCTCGCTTTGTCCTCTTTCGGAGCCTTCGTTGACCTCTGGCCCTTTTTTAGCCATTAGTTTTTCCAAGGCGGATTGGAGCATGTTTTTCAGGGGCTCTATATCCACAGAACCATCCTCGCCCAGCGTACGTAACCGCGACATAAGACGTGCTAGCGGGTTTATATCTAGATTCTCTATGTGACTCTTTATGCTTAAAGTTTCTTCAGGGTTGGCGGGATGCACTTCCTTATATGCATTAAAAATAGCAGCAGTATTCTCCTGAAACACAGCATGATCGTGGAAGTTAGCATTGTAGTGAGTTATCGCCTCCGTTAATTTTTGCATGGACTCAGCCCGTTTTTTTTGAGCCTCATATTTTTCTTTGGCTTTATCTGACGCAGTAGGCTTGACCCTAGGCTTAGATGATGTAGCCGGAAAAAGACTAAAGCCTCCCGTCGTCTTGCGCTGACTATCGAGTTGCGAACTTGGCTGAGGAGTAGGATCCTGAGTGGAAAGCGAAGTGGGGCGCAGTGTCGCAATTACATTTCTTAGCGTCGTTAAAAATGATTCGGCGGCGCTTTTGTGTACAGGATCCTGCTTTATTATTTTATTTATATGCGTGAAGAGTAACCCGTGCTTATTAGAATCTATCGCTTTTATGCTATCGAATATCTGCAACTCTTCGCCGTCTTGAAGAGGAAGCATCGTTTTATAACGCTCGATTATTTGTTGCGCGTCACCCTTTTCTAACTCCGGATCAAAGCCGCTTATTGCGAAGGTTAGTTCTTGCAGCGCTAAAGCTCGATCAATTGCTGCCGAACTAGGAGGAGCCTGCAAGTCGAGATTGGATCCATCTGCTTGATCTACTGCTGTCGAGCGAAGAGGAGGAGCCGGGAAGTCTGACGCCGATACACGTTCGTTTTTGGCGTTTATGGATGATTCGACTTCTTCTATTAATACGTCAGCGTCAGCAATCACTGTGCTCATGAGCGGGATTGCTTCATTAATCGCATCTAGAAGGTTCCGCTTACGAGCCACGATGGTTACTTTTAGCAACTCTAAATCGGCCAATTCCAATGCAGGATTTGGTTTCCCCTCACTCAACAATTCGTTCGGCTCTTTGAACCATTTTATTGCTGTCAGCGCGGCATCTAATTTACTCATAAGGGCTTCGTTAGAGTCCTCTGGCAGCATTGGCAATTCCTTCCCATCTTTTTGATCGTTCATGGCGATCCCCCCTACGTTTGTCCGGATATGTTTAATTGAGTGTTTTATTTTTTAGTTTCTAAGTGCGATATATCCACGATCTCGCACTCTTGATTTCTTGACAAGCAATTGGCATGCCCATGAACTTCACATGTCATGCGTTGTTATCTTATTGATCTAATTAAACGCTCCGTCTTTTGTCTTTCCCTTCTGCCGCAACGTATGGCAAAAAACAAAAACATGACGGTCAACAGTTTCTAAAAACGCAAGAAGCCGATTAAGCGCCTAAGCGCTCCGAAACCAATTCCCCAAAAATTGTAAATAATAATAATTCTCATTTATAATATTCGTCCCCCTACTTCGTATAGACATTAAGTGAGGCTCCATGAAGCATGCTTTTCTGACGATTCTGTTATTCGCGCTGCCCCTAACGCCCTGCGCAGCGCAAACCATCGATCACAAATCGGTCGCAGCGCACTATGCGGCGCTCGTACATGCCAACTATGAAGACACGCTCACGACGACGAAGAACATGCAAAAGGAGATTCACGCCTTCCTCGCGCAACCTTCCGAAGCTTCGCTGGCGTCTTCCCGCAAGGCTTGGCTTGCGGCGCGAGATGTCTATGGGCAAACGGAAGCCTTTCGTTTTTATGCCGGGCCCATCGATGATGACAAAGGGCCGGAGGGGCGAATCAATGCATGGCCTTTGGATGAGTCCTATATCGACGCCGTACAGGGCAAGCCGAACGCCGGCATTGTCAACAATCCTAAAATCGCCATTACCAAGAAACGCCTTTCCGCGCTGAACGAGCGAGGCGGCGAGGAAAATATCGCCACGGGGTGGCATGCGATTGAATTCATGTTGTGGGGCCAGGATCGCAACGAAGCCGGACCGGGTAACCGAAGCTTCGAGGATTTCGTCGATGGCAAAGCATCAAACGCCAAGCGGCGGCGGGAATACCTCAAGGTCGTCGCCGATCTCTTGATCGACGACCTTACCTTTCTTGTCACAGCTTGGGCGCCCGACGCAAAAAACTACCGCGCCCGTTTTATCGCCAATGAAAATGAAGCCGTGCGACGAATGCTCGTGGGGCTGGGATCGTTGTCTCGCGGTGAACTCGCCGGTGAACGGCTCGAAGTAGCGCTCGCGTCACAGGACCAGGAAGACGAGCACTCTTGTTTTTCGGATAACAC
>DATLHW010000146.1:0-5973 GCA_035539675.1 Burkholderiales bacterium
GCGCGATCTACAACGCGCCGATCAGCTTATTCAATGCGTCGCGAGTCAATTTTCCCGTCGTATTGCGCGGTAATGACTCGACGAAATACAACGGCCGCGGAAGGAATGCCGCATCGATTCGCAGACGCAAAGCGCTCATCAGCGAATCGCTGGTCAACTCAGGCGCAACGACAAAAGCCATCAATCGCGTCACCGTCTCACTCTCGTCCTCCGGCATTACAAACACACCATCCCGCACGCCTTCGATAGAATTCAAATGATAGTTAAGATTGGCCAGCGATGTCCGTTTGCCGGCGATATTGACCAAGTCCGCAGTTCTTCCGTGTAGCAGGAACGTTTCCTGATCGCGCAACTCGATCACATCGCTCAGCAAGGTTTCGGCCTCCACATGGCCGCCGCCAACCCACACCCCCTTGTCGTCCTGTCGCAAGGCGAGATCCTGAAATACCCGCCACTCGGGTGTTTTGACGGGGCGGCGTGTCGCAACCTGTCCGGCTTCAGTGCAGCCATATATTTCATACAGGGGGGCAGCGAAACGCTTCTCCGCCTCCACTGCGAGCTGTGGCGATAGCGGCGCCGTCGCGCACAAAAGAAAATCGACCGGCGGCGTCTCCTCCAACTCGGCGAGCAACGCTCGCAAGTGCACGGGCGTAGTCACCAACCCTCGCGGACGCGGCAACGCTTCCAAAGCAGCCCGGATATCCGCTGGATAGAACGGACGCTCGGCGGAAAAGGCCTGCCCGCCTTGCATGAACATCAGTACAGTCGATTCAAGGCCGTACATATGCTGCGGCGGCACGGTTCCCACAATGGCCATGCCGGGGTAGGCGTTCAGCCCGAGCCGATTAAATTCCGCGAGCGCGCTTTTCACAACGCTACCCCACGACTTGCGGTGCGGCGCAGGCTGACCAGTGGAGCCGGAGGTGAAAACCAGAGCAGCCGTTTGAGCGGCGGAAATTACTGGGGCAGGAAACGAGCGCCGCCCGACACCCAGCGACTGAGGATAAAAAACAGTCTTCAAGGTGGGGTGGTTTACCGAGGCGTCGGTCAAACAATAAAGATCCGGATAACGGTTTTCGAGCTGACCAATCAATTCAGGCGTGTGATTTGGCGGCAGCAAGCTGATCTGCTGGCGAAGTAAGGCGGCGCAAAAACCTACAGCGAAGCGATATCGGTCCGAGCAAAGATTCAAAATGTACTGGCTATCCGGCAACAACGCGGCCAACTGGGATACATCATGCAAAAACTGCCCAGCCGTAACCGGATGCCCCTTGCAGTATGCAAACACGGCATCGGCGTCTGAATGCCGGATTACAGGGAAAAAAACCATGCTATTCCATTTCCAAATCAAACGTGAACGCGACGGCGAGGCGCAGGCAGTACAAGTAGCACGGCAAGCCCCGCCAACAAAGTGTACGTTTGATTTAGGAATGGAATCATTCCACAGCTCGGGAGGAGGCGTCTTTGGTAAACACCTGAATGACTTTCATTATGGAAGCTTGCGGATGCTGTCGAAAACGAGTCACACGGTAAACATAGTCCGCGGCGAACATCAGCGCCAACAGAGGGAGATTAAACAGATTGATAAACAAGGACCACGTATCCAACGAAGCGAATTTGAACAGCAGCGCCGACATCGCCACCTGACCGGCAAAGAATAAACACCAAACGAAAGTTAACCGGCGCGTATAACGCTCCATCTCAGGCGGTAGCACGCCATGGACTCTGCGCGCGAGACGGGTAATCAGCGGCTCCCGGCCAGCTAACAGCGTGCGGCCAAAAACGCCCAGTAAAGCAAAGTAAATCACGGCGTGGGGAATGCCATAGGCCGCGACGAGACCTAAATGCTCATGTTGCTCGGCCAGATAAAGCACGCCGCTGGCGGCGAGTAAAACCACGAACCAGAATGGCCTATTAGTTGCACGCGTAAAAGTCCAACACGCCAATCCCGCCATCGGTAGCAACATCAACGCAAACCGCACCCATTCGTTTTGGCCTTGTTGAAAGGCCAAATGGACCAGAAATTGGTACCCGATGAACGCGAGGACAAGCAGCCCGCTAACCACTCGCCGCCATATCGAAATCGCCGCAAGAGCTGTTTCCTGACGCGTCATCGGCCCTTCGACATACGACGCGCCTTCGCTCCTGGTCTTGCCGGCGGACCGCTCGCCATGCTGTTTCGACACTCGCTTACTTCGTCCGGTGCTGCTGAATATGCCGATTGAGGTTGCCGAGCGAACTGAAGATATTCTGATTATTTTCGTCATCCGCCCGAATATGGATGCCGTACTTCTTAGAAATCGCCAAGGCAATTTCCAAAATATCGATGGAATCCAGACCAAGTCCTTCGCCATACAACGGCTTCGTCGGATCGACGTTCGTCGCCTCGACTTCCAGATTGAGCGTCTCGACGATGAGCTGAGCCAACTCAAGTTCCTCGGCGCTTAGCGAGCCGCTGTCTAACGCCTTATTCGTCGCAACCGTATTCATGTTAATCCCCCTGGCGGTCCATAATTCGGACCGCATAGACAAATCCGCTGAGATGCTGTGACAAAATCTACTGCGCGCCCCGAGCTCGAACCTGCGGCGCCAAACGTACTTATCCGTACGTTCCCGCTCCTCGGCTCGATCTCGGAACGCTCGCCACGATTTTTTCACAGCATCTGAGCGGCTCGATATCAAGCTATTAGCTACGATTAATGGAGGCGCTCATCATTTTTCCGGCAAACATCGGAATATCTAATGAAAACAAACGCCAAAGTAGCCCGTCATTATGGCTTCCACGATTACGGCGCTGGATTACGCGATAAGACAACCGGGAAGCCGAAATTAGAATTAAGGTGGACAACTCCAAGAACAAACTGGAGCGGGTGAAGGGAATCGAACCCTCGTCGTAAGCTTGGGAAGCTTCTGCTCTACCATTGAGCTACACCCGCAAACGAGGTCGATTTTACGATAGTTTCGCTCTTGCCTTCAATCTAGACGTCCACAAAGGCATTGATGGATGCCACGTTAACGACCATTTTCCGAAGACATTTCAAACTGTCGAAACGCGTCCGCGATGTTTTTCTGCAAAAAGCCGTCAACGCAGGGCTTGGTAAAAAATTTGTAAACCGCCCCTTCATTAATCGCGTCGGTAACGGATCGCAACTCCGTATCGCCCGAGAGCATGATGCGCACCACATGAGGGTAAAGCGCCTTGACGTGACGCAGAAAATCCACGCCGGACATCTCCGGCATTCTCGCGTCGGTAACAACCACGCCAATCGAATTAACGGCAAGCAACTCAAGCGCATCCCGCGCATTCTCCGCGGTCAAGATTTGATAGCCCTCGTCGCGTAGCGCGCGGCGAACCAATTCGGTATCGCATTGGTTATCGTCGACCAGCAGCAACGTCTCCTTGGCCAACTCGGCGCCAGGCAAATGCTTACCGTCGCGAAGTAACGCCGTGATTTCATCCGATGGCAATGGCCGACTGAAGTAGTAGCCCTGGATGCCATCGCAACCGCTCGCGCTCAGGAAAGTCAATTGTCCGGTCGTTTCGACACCCTCGGCAACCGTCTTGATATTGAGCGACTGGGCCATTGCAATAATCGCCTTGATGAGCGATGCGCTGTCCATATTGCTGGTGACATCGCCAATGAAGGTCTTGTCGATCTTGACGACATCAATAGGAAACCGCTGGAGAAGGCTCAAACTCGAATATCCGGTGCCGAAATCATCCAACGATAACGCCACTCCGATTGTCTTCAACTCTTGTAACGCCTGACTGACATGCTCGCAATCCTGCATGATCAAACTTTCCTTCAATTCCAACTCCAAATACTCGGCAGCGAGCCCAGTTTCAACCAGTACGCGACGAACAAGCTCTGGAACGTTTTGCTGCTGGAACTGACGAGCCGATAAATTCACCGCAACGGGGACATCGCCACACCCATCGGCGCGCCAAGCCATGGCTTGGGCGCATGCCGTTCTGAGCACCCACTCCCCAATTGAGACGATCACTCCCGTCTCTTCAGCCAAAGCGATAAAACGATCCGGCGGAATGGGGCCAAATTCGGGATTATTCCAGCGTATCAGCGCTTCCACGCCGTGCATCCGACCGCTCCTGAGATCAACCTTGGGTTGGTAAAGCAGTTCGAATTCTCCCCGCTCCAAGGCGCCGTGCAATGCATGTTCAAGCTTGACTCGCTCTTGAGCCTGAACGCCCATTTCCTGTGTATAGAGCTGAAAACTGTCGCGCCCCTTGTCCTTTGCGCGGTACATTGCCGAGTCGGCGTTCCTCAACAGCATCTCGCTATTTTCACCATCCTCTGGGTAAACGCTGACGCCAATGCTGGCTGTTACGTGAAGTTCGTGACCTTCCACGGTGAATGGAGGCGCGAATGCGGCGATCACCTTCTGGACGACGCCTTGCGCGTCTTCCATCTGATTAATGCCAGACAGCATGATGACAAACTCATCGCCTCCCAGCCTCGCCACGGTATCGCTTTCGCGAACCGCCCCTTGAAGTCTGCCGGCAACCGCCTTGAGCAAGGCGTCACCTACAAGGTGGCCAAAACTGTCGTTGATGGATTTGAATCGGTCCAAATCAACAAAAAATACCGCGAGCCGTTGCTCCGCTCGACGCATCAGCGTGATGGCGTTGGTGATACGGTCTTCCAGCAGATTGCGATTCGGCAATCCGGTCAGGGTATCGTGCGTCGCCTGAAATTGGAGACGCATCTCGTAGGCCTTATGTTCGCTGATGTCGCGGAGGATGGCCGAAAAGAAGCCCACCTCTCCCGACGGCGCCTTATGCGCTTCGATCACCTGCGATACGGGAATCTCGCGGCCATCCGGTGTTAAAACCACAGTCTCGCCGCGCCAGGCGCCTTGTCGAACCGCTGTGGGGAAACCTTGGTTCCGAATAATCTCATTGGCCCAGGACGGGTAGAAGTCATAGGCGGACTTGCGAATATTTTCCGCTTGGGGGATGCCAAATAATTCACGCCCGATCCGGTTCAAATACAGCACCCGCCCCATTGGGTCGGCAAAGAAAATGACATCCGTCGTGCCTTCAAGAACCGCCGCCAACCGTTTACGCGTCTGCTCGACTTCCCGGCGTTCAGTGACGTCACGCCCCACGCCATAAAGCACACTCTTATTCTCCGACGCCGCAAAGCGCCATTCGATCCAGCGATAGCCGCCGTCCCGGGAGCGAATACGAATTTCAAAACCAGCGCGTTTGCCTCCCTCCATGAAGAGGCGTTGGAGTTCCTCGACGGCCTTGTCCTTGTCGTCAGGATGCGCGACATCAGAGAAAGAACGCCCCTGAAATTCTTCTAGTTGCGAGGCCGAATTGAGCCGTTTGAAATTTCCGTCAGCGCCAATTACACACAGAATATCGGGGGAGAGAGTAAAAAATTGCTCCAACTCAAAAGCATCCGGCGTTGCGGCTGAGTCTTGTCCGGGAACCGGTTGAGAGTTGTGAAAAGAAGAACGGCCCATGACTAGGCCCACCTTCTTACGCGAGTCGTATCGATACGGAAGACGCCAGCGACTACAAATAAAAACGCCACCAGCCAATATTCATAAACGCCTGCCATGCTGGAGCTCCTGACTTTTGGGGGATGGTCATGACAAGGCGAATTCAATTTTGGAAGAGAAGAAGGGACATTGCGCCAACAACTCAGAGCTAAGCACGGTATAAATTCAACCCGGCTGCGCGTTTTCGGCGGCTCCGCTATCGTTAGGTATAAACCCTTAGACCGGAAGCTTTGCGTCCCCGCTTTTCAACGGGTTTGCCATTGTCGTTCTGCTTCGCTTCGACGAAGCGTTCTTCTTAACCCGGATATTTCATAAATTCGCGAGATGATCGCGCCGGATTTTGATTCGTAGGGGAATTTTGTGAAGGAGCGGCGTAGTTATTCATACGCCCGACGGAACAAAATTTTCCTACGGATCAAAAGACCAGCGAGGGCTCGTGCAATT